>CAMBPP010000039.1 GCA_945869715.1 Bifidobacterium breve | reverse complement strand
GAATTCCTCACTACTCGCAAGTTGCCCTACCGCGCCAGCAAAGAAAAGGCGTACTCCACCGACGCCAATATTTGGGGCGCAACGCATGAAGCAAAATTGCTTGAAGAACTCGACAACGGCATGGATCTTGTAGAGCCCATCATGGGCGTCGCACATTGGAAGAGCGACGTTTCTATTACTGAAGAAACTGTCACCATGGAATTCGTTGAAGGCTGGCCAGTTTCGCTCAACGGCAAAAAGTTTGAAACGCAAACCGATTTGGTACATGAAGCAAACGCCATTGGCGGCCGCCACGGCCTTGGCATGAGCGACCAAATTGAGAACCGCATCATTGAAGCGAAAAGCCGCGGTATTTACGAATCACCAGGGCTTGCGCTCTTGCACATTGGCTACGAGCGCCTTGTCACCGGTATTCATAACGAAAACACTCTTGAGAACTACCGCACTATGGGCCGCCGTTTGGGCCGTTTGCTCTATGAAGGCCGCTGGTTCGACCCGCAGGCACTCATGTTGCGCGAACCGCTGATGCGTTGGGTAGGAAGTGCAGTGACCGGAACCGTGACCGTGCGCTTGCGCCGTGGCGACGACTACACCTTGGTCAATACTGCTGGCCCACATCTCACTTATGCTCCCGAGCGCCTCAGCATGGAGCGCGTTGACGATGCACCGTTTGGCCCACTCGACCGCATTGGTCAACTCACTATGCGCAATCTCGATATCGATGACAGTCGCGAGAAGCTAGAGGTCTACCGCAAAACCGGAACGCTTGGTGCCGGCGGTTTGCTGGGGCTCGACCCAGGTAAGAAATAACTACTGCGCAAGGACGCGCTGCATAATTTCTGCAAGAAGCGCTATTCGTGGTGCGATGCTTTCAACAACAACATGTTCTGTTTCACCGTGAGCACCGGCACCCACCGCACCTAAACCGTCGAGTGTGCGAATGCCAAGTGCTGCAGTGAAGTTGCCATCGGAGCCACCGCCCACGGAAACACCATTAATGCTTTCGCCATTCACTGCGCGTTGAGATTCCACTGCAAGTGCAAACAATTCCTCTGACATTGAAGAATGCATGGGTGGGCGGTGTAAAGAACCACTGACAGAAATACTTGCCCCAGGCACAACAGGAACAAGCGAAGACATCAACTTCTCTACACGTATTTTTTCTTCGGGCACCACAACGCGAGCATCGACCAACACATGCGCTTCAGCAGGAACGGTGTTGTCGGTTGTTCCTGCACTGGCCACAGTGGGAGTGACCGTGGTTCCAAGTTCGGCATTGCCAAAAGTTGAAATACGTTGCACTTGGTGCGCTAGTTCAAGAAGAGCGTTAATTCCTTTTTCTGGTTCTAACCCAGCATGTGAAGCACGGCCAGCAATGCGCACGTCAAATGTGCCTGTACCTTTGCGCGCAATTTTCAATGCACCATCATTGGCACTTGGTTCAAGCACAAGTACAGCACCATTTTTACCAAGTGCTTGAGCGCGTTCTTCAATAAGTGCACGACTTGTGGAGGAACCGATTTCTTCATCGGAGGTCCACAACATTTCAATTCTTGAAGTGTCAACTCCTGAACTTTCGAGAACTGCCATTGCGTATATTGCTTGCACAATTCCTGTAGCCATATCGAATACACCTGGCCCACGCAATACCTTGCCATCATTACTGAAGGGCCGCACAGCGAGAGTTCCTATTGGGTGCACGGTGTCGTGGTGACCTAACAACAAAATGCGCGCGGCACCACGTGCTGGCACCAACACATGGGGGCCAACCGCAGAGTCAACAAGTACAGAAGAGCGCAGTGCAACGCGCTGAATAATGCTCTCCAACATTGCGGCACTTTTTGCTACTTGACTTGCGTTGCGAGAAGGCGACTCAATATTGACAATTGCTTCAATATCGCTGAGCACCTGGGGCAGCATCAACTGAGCAGTGGCGAGAAACGGATGCATCCCTAGATGTTGCCACGATGCCCACCCATTTCATCGCCAATTTCGCATAACCTCATGACATGCGCCGTTTCTCACCAGCTATCTGTGTTTCCATCGCTGCCGTTGTTGTGCTTTCTTCCTGTGGCTCCAGCACTTCTGAGGCACCACCGTCCACAACCAGCATTGCAACCACACCTACTACCGCCCTCTCCACCGATTTTTATGAAGCGCCTACCGACCTCAGCACCTTGCAGCCCGGCGACCTCATTCGCTCATCCATTGTTTCCACCACGGACGATTTCACTGCATTCATCGTTCTCTATGCCTCACGTTCGGTTTCCGATGAGCCAATTGCAGTAAGTGGCATGGTGTGGGTTCCTAACGCCCCCACAGCAGGTAACCCGTTAGTTTCCTACGCGCATGGCACCACCGGTATTGCCGATGAATGTGCCCCGAGCAAGAGCAATGGCTCAGGAGAGACCGGGGTCATTGCCAATATTTTGGTGTCGAACGGGTACATCTTTGCTGCAACCGACTACGAGGGCCTCGGCACTGCAGGTGTGCACCCGTATGTTGTGGGCGTCAGCGAAGCGCGCAGCATGCTCGACATCATTCGCGCAGCACGTCAACTCACGGAATCGAGTGGCAAGTCGGTGGTGTGGGGTCATTCACAAGGTGGTGGTGCTGCATTAATGGCGAGCGAAGTTGCACCGAAGTACGCACCCGATGCGCAAGTTGTTGGCGCAATTGGCGGTGCCCCCGTTGTTGAACTCGACAAATTAAGTGGGGTCTTTACCACCACCGATTCATTTGGTTTTATGTTCATGGTGGCCGCAGGTTTTCACGCCGCGTACCCCGATATCGACTTGTCAAAAGTGATGACCCAAAAAGGTCTCGACATGGTTGCCCTTGCAGAAAGCACATGCACCGAGGTCATTACGAAAGCACGCGGTACTGATGTGAAGACGTATCTTCTGTCTGACACCCTCAACACCGAACCATTACTAACGCATCTTGCCGAGAACACGCCAGGAAATACGCCAACAAACGTTCCTATTTTTGTGTACCACGGTGAAAATGATGAACTCATTCCCGCTGCTACATCACTTCAATACCTGCAGCGCGCCTGCGCAACGGGTGGCTACAACATTCAACGCAAGACCTACCCCGGTGCTTCACATGTTGATGTTCTGTTCAGTGCGTCAGCCGATATCCAACAGTGGATCGCCGACCGCTTCAGCGCAACTGCGCCTACCCCGACTCCCTGCATGTAGTACCGCATCGGCAATGATGGTGAAATGGAATTCATTGCCAACCTCATGACCGCTGAAGAGGACCCCGTCGTTTGGGCCCAAACACGCGAAGCGGAAGGTTGGAACGTACTTGGCTGCGCAGACCACTTCTTTAGCCCCAACAAGAGCTACCCCCATGTGTGGGTCACGCTTGCCACCATGGCGGCCGCCACAAAGAACGTAAAGCTCACCACTTCGTTTGCGAATAATTTATTTCGCTCGCCTGTTGAATTCGCACAAGCATCTTTGCAAATGCAGTCGGTCTCACACGGACGCTTTGAAGCAGGACTCGGTGCTGGTTGGGAAAAAGCAGAAGCAGAAGGCTCGAGCATTCGTTACCCAAGCCCTAGTGAGCGCGCCGGAATGTACATCGAGGCGGCACATATTGTGCGCGAACTTTTCGATACAGGTGGTTGTACTTTTTCTGGCAAGCACTACAACATGAATGTTCCCAAAATTGGACCCATGCCTGCCGCTGGCCCTCCTCCACTCGTGGCATCTTTAGGCGGCCCTCGCACCATTAAAGGCATTGCCCCCATTGCCGACCGCGTAGAAATTAAACTCATCTCTGGCATTACACGCAACGGAACTGTTGACCTTCCGGCAATGACCACGGTTCCCGAGTCGCATTTATATGACCTCGTGCAACAGGTGCGCGCAGTGAACCCCACGGTTCCGCTCAGCGTGTTTATTTTGTGCAGTATTGGCGACGACCCACGCACCAAAGCAGTAGAGAACATGTTGGGCGATTCGTTTCTTGGCGGGTTTTACGGCTCGGCAGCGAAAGTGTCGGAGTCGATGTTTCGCCTTGCTGAGGCCGGCATAGACCGTGTGGAAGTGAGCCCGTTTACCGAGAGCAGTTTCGCCACGTTGGCGACGAAACTTTTTGCCTAAAGCGATGTAGTAGTGCCCGGGATGGGACTTGAACCCATACGGCTATTTCTAGCCAGGGGGGTTTAAGCCCCCCGCGTCTGCCTATTCCGCCACCCGGACGCCGCCTTTAGGCTACGCGCTGAGGAGCCGAGATTGCACGAGAAAAAGTAACGGGCGCTGCAGAGGACTGCAAAAGTTGCTCTACTTCTTCCCATAATGCCGTTCGCAACGTGCATGACTCGGTAAGCGAGAGGTCGTTGAGCACCACAATGCCTTCAATCATGTCGGCAAGCACCCCAGCAAGTGGACGACCCTTAATGGTCACGGCAACAACACCGCCACCTTGGCGACGGCGAATGGTGCGCTGAACTCCAACGACACGTGGCGGGCTACGAAAACCTGGAGCAATAAGACCGCACCGCCCAGCCATAGCACCAAGCAACTGAGCTGCAGTGGTGAAAGTGGTGGTATCGGACATGCATGCATCATGACAGCAGGGTGTCACAGCAATTCTCTAGTGTTGCGCCGTGAGCGACGCAACACATAACCCCATCCAGACCATGGTGCTCAATGTGCTTGCCAAGCGCGGCGACTTTGTGCCTAGCTCACCCGAGTTAGCAACAGAAGTAGAAGAGCACCTCTGCGATGCGCTCTCCCCCATTGCAGAGCACTACAGCACAAGCAACCCGCTCTGGGTCACCAAGCATGCCCTCAGTACCGTTCACGGATGCGAAGCTCACCACGTTGCCTCACGCGACGCTTTTTCTTGGACCATTGCATCTGTCCGCGGCACAGTTGCCCACAAGGCCATTGAAATTCTCATTAATTCACGTACATCACGCAGCCCTGGTGAATACGTCGACGACGCGCTCGATCGTATTGTTGAATCAGAACGCGGCACAGCGTCTGACTTCATTGCTTCGTTGTCGCCAGGCGAACAATCAGACCTGCGTTCACAAGTAGTTGACCTCGTGACCAAGTACGAAGACTCTTTTCCCAAATTAGAAATGCGTTGGCGCCCTGTAGTGGAAAGCAACGCAAAAGTAGAGCTCTTCGGTGGTGCTGTAGTTCTGAGTACGCGCGCCGACTTAGTTATTGGTGCGCCGGGAAGCAAAGTCATCATCGACATTAAATCGAGCCGCATTATGGCTTCACATCGTGAAGACCTGCGCTTCTACTCACTGGTCGAAACACTGCGCTCTCGCCAATCGCCACGGCTCACAGCAACATTTTCTTTAGAGACACAGCGCATCGACGCTGAAGACGTTTCGCAATCTACTCTCAGCGTTGCCGTACATCGCCTGGTTCAAGGTGCACAACTCTTGCACGAACTCGACCAAGAAAAGCGCTCCCCTACGCGTCGTAGTGGCAGCACGTGCTATTGGTGTCCGCTCGCCGCCAACTGCAGCGAAGGCCAAGAGTTTTTAAATGGCGACCGCGACACCTAAATCCATGACGGCGAAAGGAACGCCGAGCGCCGCACCACTACGGGCACTCGCAATTCTTCTTCCTGGTTGTGTTGCAGGTTTTGGTGTTCCCAAAATATCTGGCCCCAAAAATGCACTTAACGCATCGACATCGCTCACATTCGCCACAAAACCCCAGAGATGCGTTTTTTCTACTTGCTCTGTTGCGCTCACCACTTCCACAACAACTGAACCCAGTTTGTGAAAAGCCTGTTGCATTCCAGAACCTGCATCGCGAATGCGTTTCACTGGCGCACCAGTTGCCGCTGTAATGGCAGCACACGTGACATCGAGTGAGTTTGTGCGCACCACCACGTGGTCAACCCCCAAGCAACCAACGTTGCCGGGTTCAAGTGGCAACTCAAGGTCGTTGGCACCACGGGCAGTAAGAACGCCGTCGATGGTTTCGGTATTCACCTCGGTGATTTCCCATGACACCATTCCGGCTGGCTGAGTGCTGTTGACAACAAGCACTACATCGCCAAGCGAGAATCGTGACTCAGATGGGGTCGCCGACAGAAGATGGAAGCCAAAAGCTTTCCAAGGTTCCGGGGAACCACCCACCACCAAGGCGGTGATGAGGCTCATTGAAACAGGCTCGAGTTAGCCGCGGCCCATGTTGGGACGCTTGCCGTGGTTTGCTTTTGAACGGCGGAGCTTTGCCTTGCGCTTTTTGGTCTTCTTTGACATAAGTAAGCAGACTATCGGTGAAATTAGCCTTTTCGCCACCGCGCTCGGCCGTCGGCATAAGCCGCCCCCGTTGCGCTCGTGGTGGCACAGAGGTATGAAGCTTTGCTTTCCGCAATTCCTCGTGCGCCAATTGGGGTGCAATAGGCACCTGGGCTCACGTATTTCACCCCACTGGGAGCGGTGCTTGCCACGCTTGGCACAGTGCTCAATACCGACGTGACCGTTGAAGTACCGCCACAACTCTCAACAAGTTTTTTGACTCGACCGTATTCACTTTGATCCATCGACAACTTCCATCGGGCCTTCACAGAAACCCAATCGGAAATGTACGTGCAGTGATACGACGCAAGTGGCGGCAACCAATTGCTGGGATCTTTGTCAGACTTCGATTGGTTCACCGAGTCGGTGACCGCTAGCAGTGTGCGTGCATCGCTGAGGTCGTTGGCGTACAAGGTGCGCTGTGCAGTGGTCCAAGCCCATGCGCCGGAATCCCACGCTTCTTTGAGCGCAACAACGTGGTCAATATCTATATTGCTCTTGTCGCTCCACCGTGCTCCGTCGTATGGCGATAACCAATCGCCTGCCACAACCTCGCAACCAAACGGGTCAACTTGCACCTTTGTCAGACTGTCGCGAATGAGAACTTCTTCGCGAGTATCGCAACTATCGCCATCGAGATCTTTCCAATGTGGGAAGAGTTCGCGCATATAGCCACTGCTGTATTCATTTTCTACAACGATGCTCGCCAACTGAGCGGCCGCGGAGCCTTCTACTAGTGGAAGAACTCCAACTGTTGTAGTTGGGGTACCCGAACGCGGTGTCGAAGTGGAAGTGGTAGAAGAAGTGGAGGTTGATGATGAGGGTGCACAACCTTGCAAAAGTTTTCTCACGCGACCATATTCACTTTGGTCCATAGAAAGATTCCACTGCACCTTCACCGCTACCCAATTGGAAAGGTAGGCACAGCGGTAAGAAACAAGTGGTGGCAAGTAATTGCTGGGGTCTTTGTCGCCCTTTTTCGCATTTTCACTTTTGGTCGCCACATTCAATGTGAAGCGATTTCCCAGGTCGTTTGCATAGTCACTGCGTTGTGCAGCACTCCATGCCCAACCACCGGAGTCCCATACTTCTTTCAAGGAAACCAAATGATCAATTTGCACGTCACTGCCGAGCAACCAAGTGCGCCCGTCATAAGCAGACAACCATTTACCGGAAGTGATGGTGCAACGAGCACCAGACTTCTTCACCGGCACCAAACTGTCGCGTTCTAAAACTTCAGCACGCGTGTTGCACCCGTCTTTATCGAGGTCTTTATTTTCGCTAAACAATGAGCGACCGTAACCGCCTTTGTGTTCATTTGCCACAACAATTTTGGCAAGCCCCTCTAAAGGAGGAACTGTTACTACAGGCTGCGAGCTTGCGCTGACCTGTTGAGAGGTGGAAGAGCACGACAACACAACAATTGCTACTACCCCATGTACCGCAATACGCCATTTCATTTATGCAACAGCCGTTTCTCTCATTTCAATGAAAATGCACTCACCAGGGCACATTTCGGCCGACTCCACCACTACCTGGTGATGTTTAAGTGGAACCCACGCCAAACTTCCACCGCTACCCGGATCATTGAGCGGATGTGACTCTTCTGCAACATAGGCAATGCCATCTTCAAGTTGCACAAAAACATCTGGGCAGTGGTCGACACACAGCCCATCGCCGGTACAAAGGTCTTGATCAATCCACACGTGCACGAAGCAATAAACTACACGTAATACACAAGTGACGCTCTACCCTGATGACGTGAAACTCAATGCGCCTATTGCCCCCCGCCAGGAACACGTTTGGAAACGCCCCACCGGCGATATTCAAGACCCATGGGCTTGGTTGCGCAACAAAAATGACCCGAACACCATTGCCTATCTTGAAGAAGAAAATGCTTATGCAAACCAGTGGTTCACACAAAGTGAGCCAAGTATCAACACCCTCTTCGAGGAAATTAAAAGTCGTGTTCAAGAAACCGATATGTCGGTACCCACCCAACACGGCCCATGGTGGTACGTCTCGAAAAGCATTGAAGGCATGGCATACGCCGTGCATTGCCGCGGCCTTACAAAAGAAACCGCTGCAGAGCACATTATTCTCGATGAAAACCTAGAGGCCGTTGAAGAAGAATACTTTTCACTCGGGGTGGCTGAAATAAGTTCTGACCATTCGCTCTTGGCGTGGTCGTACGACACCGATGGCAGCGAGCAATACATCATGTGCATTCGCAATCTTGCCGATGGCACAGAACTTCCCGATACCTTGCACGACACGTCTTACGGCGGCACCGCCTTTAGCGCCAACAACGAATACCTGTTTTATGTAGTGAACGATGAAGCACTGCGACCCTTTCGCGTGATGCGCCACCGCATGGGCGAACCTCAAAGCACTGACGTAGTTGTGTACGAAGACCTTGACGAACGATTCTTTGTGGGCCTTGGCCTCACGCGTTCCAGTAGCTACATCATTATCGAGTCATCGTGCCGTAGCACGAGTGAAGCGCACATCATTGATGCACACAACCCACTGACGCCGCCAATATGTGCACGCCCTCGTGAAGAAGGCCTTGAATACAGCATTGATGACTGGGGGACTTCATTTGTTGTTCTCACAAACCTTGATGCTGAAGATTTCTGCGTGCATACCACACCGCACAATGACCCCGGCAACTGGTCGATTCTCATTGAGCACGTTTCTGGACGACGTATCGCCGATATTGACCCATTCCAAAAGTTCCTTGTTGTCTACGAATGGCAAGATGCACAACCCCGCATTCGCCTCGTTTTTCCCGACACTTCACAACACGTCATTGCTGTTCTCAATGAACCACACGATGTTGAACTCGACAGCAACCCAGAGTGGACTACACACACTTTGCGCATTCAGTATCAGTCACTCATCGCACCCAATACGGTTGCCGAATACGATGTTTTAGAAAAGTCTTTACGTACTTTGAAACAAACCGTGGTGCCCAATGTCGACTTTTCGCAATACGTAGCAACACGCGAGTGGGCAACTTCACACGATGGAACACGCGTACCGGTTGACATCGTTCGCCATCGCAACACAATTCAAGATGGTTCTGCGCCTGCAGTTCTTTATGGCTACGGAAGCTACGAAATTTCTATTGCACCACGTTTCTCTGTCACACGCTTTTCGTTACTCGACAGGGGTTGGGTGTGGGCCATTACCCACCCGCGCGGAGGTGGCGAAATGGGTCGACGCTGGTATCTCGGTGGTCAACTACTCACCAAGCGCAATACCTTTCTTGACACCATTGCGAGTGCTGAGCATTTAGTGACGAATAGGTGGTCACGTACGGGTGGCATCGCACTATACGGAGGCAGTGCAGGTGGCCTACTTGTTGGCGCATGCATCAATATGGCACCCGCCGTATTTGGGGCAGCAGTTGCTGCTGTTCCGTTTGTTGATGTGGTGAGCACAATGAGCGACCCCTCACTTCCACTTACTGTTACTGAGTGGGAAGAATGGGGCGACCCGCGCAGCGAGCCATGGGCTTCATACATGTTGTCGTACTCGCCATACGACAATGTTGAAGATAAAAAATACCCGCCGCTTTACGTAACAGCGGGGCTAAATGACCCACGTGTGAGTTACCACGAACCAGCAAAGTGGGTTGCAAAACTACGGTCAATGCAAAACAATACGAGCGATATCTTTTTCCGTTGCGAGATGAGTGCTGGTCACGGTGGGCCATCGGGGCGCTACGAGCATTGGCGAGACGAAGCACACACCATTGCATTCATGCTGCAACAACTACCAACACACTCAAAATAAGAAAGACCACATTTCTCCACACGTGGTTCATTGATAAAGGTGCCCGCGACACTGCGCCAAAGCACCTACATGACGGCGTCTCTCCACGGCGCAGCAACTGAATAATGCGCACGGTAAAGCCGGCAAGCAATATGCATGCAGTAACTCCTGTTACAACAAGTGCAACTTGTGCAATAAGCAATGCCCCCAGCACCACTTCACACCATGGCAATGCCCATTTCACCGCAGCATCTATGAACGTTCGACCAGTGGAAAAAGGCGTACTAGCAATGCTCCACTCTTTCCCCTGTGCAAGTTTGCTCACACCAGCCCATACGAACATGAGCCCAAGGGCCATGCTCACAAGCACGCGCAGTGCGTTCACTCGGGGAATGCAACCTCTACAACTTTGCCCCGGTAAAAAGCCATGGCGTGTGGCGAGACACCCGTAGGGGTGTGTAGCTGCGTTACTAGCCCCACCACGAAGTAATGGTCGCCGTACAGAGCATCGGAGTGGAGGTCACAGTCAATATGGGCAAGCGAACCCGCAATAGCTGGCGCACCATTCAGTGAAGGCGCCCATTCAATGCCGGCAAAGCGGTCGTCAGACTCTTTTGCGAATCTCCAACACACTTCTGCTTGGTTCTCTGCCAACACATTGACGCAGAACTTTCCTGTTCCCTTGAGCGAGTTCCAGGTTTTCGACT
>CAMBPP010000038.1 GCA_945869715.1 Bifidobacterium breve | reverse complement strand
GGACCCTCATCGTCACGACGCCCTTTACGACGACGACGGTTGCGATTGCGATTGCGATTTGCTGGGTCGTTGTCGAAACGCGAACCTTGAGCGGCACCTTGTTGCGCGCCTGGCTGACCACCTTGTGGACGCGGGCCGCGGTCGGTTTGTTGACGATCATTTTGCGGGCGTGGGCCGCGGTCGGTTTGCTGGCGATCATTTTGCGGGCGTGGGCCGCGGTCGTTTTGCTGGCGATCGTTTTGCGGACGATTCGGACGATGTCCTTCAGAGGCGGTCTTTTCAAGCGTTCCTTCGTGCTCGGCGAGCTCGAGTTCCCACTCTGACAATGGTTCACCATCGAGGCCAATGACCACACGTGGGCCCCCTTTGGCTGATGGAGTTTCCTTCGGTGCAGCTGCCTCTTTCGGCGCTTGAGTTTCAGCACGCGCAAGCCTCGCTGTCTCTACAGGCGGAGCAGTTTGCTCCAAGATTTTGTCAATGAGTTCAGCCTTTTTGGCACGTGAAACTGACTTCACGCCCAATGCTTGGGCGATTGCCATGAGTTGCTCACGGTCCTTAGATTCAAGTACTGATTGCTCTAGTGCTTCTGCAGCCATTGCTGCCACCTTTCATATGCCAGCTCATGTGCGTTCAGGTAATCACAGCGAAATAAGTGAAAGTTCACGAGACTTCGTGCAGATTTACCGCAAAAGCAGTAATGAGCGGGAGCGGGACGCCGCTTCGGAAATCAATCTCGGCAGCCCGAGATATGACTACCATAGCCACCTTGCGTACATGTTGCAACGCTTAAGGAGAATTAAGCACCTGCGGTGAATCGGGCAACGGCATTTTTTACCGCTTCCAGGTCATTTTCTACCGCAGTTACATATTCCTCATGGTCAAAAAGGTCAGCGAGATGTGCAGGCAACGTCGGCCGGCTTCCCGTTGCCATTTCTACTGCATCGGGGAACTTCGCAGCATGCGCAGTAGCCAACGTGACCATCGGAACATCTGCGGCTTGATGCTGACGTGCTCCAAAGACACCTACTGCAGTATGTGGGTCGATGAGCTGCCCGGTTTTTTCAAATACATCGCGTATCACTTCAAGCGTTGTTGCATCATCACATCGCACAGCACGAAACACTGGTGCGAGCCAGGTGTTGTATTGCTCGGGGCTCACTGCAAAACCGCCTTCGGAACGAAAGCGACCAAGTTGACTAGATGTAAGAGCACCATCACGATTGTTCATGTCAAAAAGTAAGCGCTCAAAGTTTGATGACACCTGAATGTCCATGCTGGGGCTCAACGTCGGCAGCACGCTTTGCGCACGCATCTCTTGCGTTTCAAAAAAGCGGGTCAAAATATCGTTGGAATTCGATCCAACAATGAGCTGACGAATGGGCGCACCCATTTGTCGCGCTATCCAACCCGACAAAACATTGCCAAAGTTACCCGTGGGAACGCTGAAGGAAACACCGTTGCTAATAGAGACACCGCTCGAGGCCAGTTGCTGTGCGGCAGAGAAGTAATACACCACTTGGGCCATAATGCGCGCCCAGTTGATGGAGTTCACAGCCGACAAACGTTGCTGTTCACGGAACTTCCGGTCATTGAACATTGCCTTCACCAGGTCTTGGCAATCGTCAAAAGTTCCATTCACTGCAAGCGTCTTCGCATTGGGTGAATTCACCGTGGTCATTTGGCGTCGCTGCACTTCGCTCACACGACCTTCTGGATACAGGATGACTATTTTTACTCGCGAGCAGTTTTTTACTCCGTCGATAGCTGCACTACCTGTATCGCCACTAGTTGCACCCACGATGGTGATGTGTTCATCGCGTTCTTCGAGAAGCAAGTCAAATAATTGCCCCAAAAACTGCAACGCAACATCTTTGAAAGCCAAAGTAGGCCCATGGAAAAGTTCAAGCGTCCAATGATTGGCTTCCAACGGAACAAGTGGCGTTACACGTGAGTCGCGAAATGTTGAATATGCAGTACTGCAGAGTTTCTGCAATGTTGCTGCATCAACTTCATCACCAATAAATGGCGACATAACGGAAGCGGCGAGCGATGCATAGTCGGTGGTCAATGTTTCTGGTGCTGAAGGCCACTGCTGCGGAACATAAAGACCGCCGTCAGTAGCTAAACCGGCAAGCACTGCGTCGGCAAAAGAGAGCACTGGAGCAGCGCCACGCGTTGATACGTACTGCACGTGTTACTGCCCTACAACTCGAATGAAGTCGCCCGACCGTTTCACAACTGAAAGACCGGCGAAGTCGCGCAAACACTTTTGCACCGATGCTTCTTGTGCAAGGTGCGTAATGAAAACAAGGCGTGCATTTTCGCCAATGCCTTCTTGTTCAGCCGTACGAATGCTGACGCCATTTTGAGCAAACACCCCAGTAATACTGTGCAGAACGCCAGGCTGGTCGAGCACTTCAAGTGCCAACATATATTCGCTGTGGGTTTTGTCAATTGTGGTGAACCGTGGCTTGGAGAACGACCCCAGCATGGCGTGCGTGCCTTTTTTCAAGTTCACAGCAGCGTCAATGACATCACCCAATACCGCACTTGCTGTTGGGCTGCCACCGGCTCCGCGGCCATAGAACATCAATGACCCAACCGCATCACCCTCAACAAACACGGCGTTATACGCCTCGCGCACGCTGGCCAGTGGATGATTGAGCGGCACCATTGCAGGGTGAACACGTACTGCAAGTTCCTGTGAATCTGCATCAATTTCTGCAATTGCTAAAAGTTTCACTACATACCCGAGACGTTTTGCCACAGCAATATCGGCAGCTGTCACTGTTGTAATTCCTTCGCGATGTACATCGTTTGAAGTGACGTTGGCGCCAAAAGCGATGCTGGCAATGATTGCGCACTTTGCTGCAGCATCGAATGCTTCAACATCGGCAGTGGGGTCGGCTTCGGCGTAACCCAATGCTTGAGCTTCAGCAAGGACTGCCGCGTAGTCGGCGCCCTCTTCTGTCATTTTTGTGAGAATGAAGTTTGTTGTTCCGTTCACAATGCCCATCACGCGGCGAATGGGTTCGCCACGCAAACTTTCACGCAACGGACGGATAAAGGGAATTCCACCAGCAACAGCCGCTTCAAAGAGAAGGTCAATGCCAACTGCATCGGCCGCAGCATAAAGTTCTGCACCGTGCTCGGCGAGAAGTGCTTTGTTCGCAGTAACGACCGGCTTACCTTTGCCGAGCGCTTGGGTGATGAGGTCGCGAGCGGGCTCAATTCCACCCATCAGTTCCACCACAACATCGACATTGGGGTCATTCACCACATCAAACGGGTCGGTGGTAAATGCTTTCGCATCGAGAGCAACACCGCGCGCACGCGAAAGATCGCGAACTGAGGCCCGTGTGACAACCAAGGAAATGCCTGTGCGCTGAGTAATTGTTTCG
Organism: Bifidobacterium breve; assembly: GCA_945869715.1. Taxonomy (GTDB): domain Bacteria; phylum Actinomycetota; class Acidimicrobiia; order Acidimicrobiales; family Ilumatobacteraceae; genus F1-20-MAGs119. The sequence goes on along the minus strand of CAMBPP010000038.1, from coordinate 7,575 downwards.
GCACGCTCATTGACAAGGTTGATAAATGCCGCTCCGACATTTCCTACACCAATAACGCCTAAACGCACCTCTTGCTCCATCCCTTCAGGCTATAACCCACTTTTAGTGTTCTCGGCGCCGTATGTGCCGCTTTTCGTGACGAAACACACCCGCGAACACTCAAGTTGGAGGCGGGATCTGCCGATAATCATCATGTCGGCACAACTACCCTAAGGAGGAACATGATCCACGTGTCCTCAACTCAACTTCGTCGCATCATTGTTGCAGCATTGACGTTAAGCACCGTTGTGCTCGTAGCAGCAACAGGCACAAGTAAGGCAGAAGATATGGCTGGCCAACCCCCTGCATCTATTTTGGTGAACGGCAAAGGCAACGGCCACGGGCGCGGCATGAGCCAGTACGGCGCACTCGGCTGGGCCACCACCTACAACAAAACCTGGCAAGAAATTCTCGACTTCTATTACGGCGGCACAACGCTCTCGCCGCTCACCGATGCAGATGCAGGTCTCAACCCCAATGGCGTCATGAGCGTGCGACTCACCACTCTTGACAACAAGCAAACCGCAATGGTGTCAGAGAACGCTTCCCTGCTGCTTGAGAATGACCCAGTGCCGGGGCGTAAATGGGCAGCGCTCGTTGTGCGAGAAATTGCCGGCACTGTTGGCACTTACCGTGTGTGGGGAAGCACGACCCCAACATGTGTTGCTGAACAGTCTGACCCTGTTGCAAATAAGTTTGTGCTGGTTACCGACATCGCCGGCCCAACAAATGTTTCTTCGGCCCTGAGTAACGATGCGTCTGCAGCAGTGATGCCAAACGATGCAATTGGCGTATGCGAACCAGCGGGCGCCACGCGTTACTACCGCGGAACCATTCGTGCCGTAAATGGAACCGACAAAGAAAATCGCACCGTCAACCTCGTCAAACTCGACGACTATTTGCGTGGAGTAGTTCCTCGTGAATCTCCTGCATCATGGGGCGACCTCGCCGGTGGAGCCGGAATGAACGCGCTACGCGCACAAGCAGTTGCTGCACGTTCATATTCACTTGGCCAAAAGCGCTACAGCTATGCCAAAACGTGTGATACCCAGTCGTGTCAGGTGTACGGCGGTGCAGCCTTACGTGAAAAAATAGGAAGACCGATACTGGTACTCGAAGACATTCGCACGAATACCGCCATTAGCGATACCAGTGGATTCATTCTGCGCACCGCAAAAGGTGGCGTGGTGAGTACTGAGTTCACATCGTCGAACGGCGGCCGTACTGCAGGAACTACCTTTCCTATGCGCGTTGATGATGGCGATATTGCAGCCGATTCATCGGACCTCAATTGGAGTGCGGTGATTGCCGCACAGAGCATTCAAAAGAAATACCCCACCATTGGAGTGTTGCTTTCTGTGGTCACAACACACGACGGGCTCGGAAGCGATTGGAATGGTTATGCAACCAAGGTGACCATTTCTGGCACAGCGGGCGTCGTGAGTGTGAGCGGATGGGATTTCAAGTCGGCATTTAGCCTGCGCTCTCCGTGGTATGAAACCACACCTGTTTATGGCTCATCGGCAACGTCAACAGTGGTTGGGCCCATGTTGTTCATTGGCGACTCTGTTGGCGAAAGCGTTACTGCTGAATTCAATAGCATCGTTCGCCCTGCCTACCCCAATGTCGATTACCAAGCGTTGAGTTCCCGTTGCCTCATTGGCGCTTCATGCACAGGAACGCCCGACGGAATTACCATCATCAACTCGTTACCCGCAGACAAAACACCAGCGATTGCTGTTATTGAACTGGGCTACAACGATGCGCCCGGCACCTTTGGCACAGAAGCCGATCAAGTGGTTGCTGCTCTCACCGCTAAAGGTGTGCAAAGAATTGTTTTCATCAACATGTCTACCCGGCGCACTACCGCAGGTTTTGAAGTTTCAAATGCGGCGTTAGCCAACATTGCTGCCACACATGCAAATGTCACCGTTCTCGATTGGAATACGTACACCTCTGATACTCCGAAGTGGCGCTGGTTTGTAAAAAATGACAATATTCATCTCACTGCAACGGGCAAAACAGAATTCGCTTTGTACATTCGCACTCAGCTCGACGCACTGCGCACACAGGGTCTGCTCCCTCAAACGCCGGGTGCTCCCGATGTGGTCGTTGGATTACCACTGCGCACCAACCAAAAAGGCGACATGGTGAAATTGGTACAAAAGTCGCTCAACACCGCTTTCAAACTGAAGAAAAAAGCGATTCCTACCGATGGCGTTTTCGGCAAGAGCACGAAAACACTCGTTATGAGATACGAAACCGCCATGGCTCTTCCCGTCGATGGCATTGTCGATATTGATGTGTGGAAAAGCCTCGGCCTCGACAAAAAGCCGCGTTCATCTGTTCTGCGTCTCGGCACCCAGCATCCATCGGTAAAGGTTCTGCAAGCAACGCTCAACCGTGTGCTGAAAATTACATTGAAAACGTCCGGCTACTACGACGGCCCCACTGTTTACTACGTGAAGCAATTCCAACAGCGTGCAAAGCTGCCCGTTAACGGCAATGTCAACAGGGTTACTTGGATGGCGCTGATGACGACCGCAGATCGTCTATAGATACGCCGAAACGCTTTGCCCACGCTTCATCGCTGACCATTTCGGGGTAATACGCACGGTATTCACGCTTCAAGCGCGGGTAGTCGCGGCGCAAACGCATAAGCGACACGCGCAAGGCCTTCATGTCGCGCCAGAAACGTGGTGTGTCTCGTACCAACACATAGCCCTCGTCGAGGCGTGGATGGCGATGCAAAATACTGTTTCGCCGAGTAGCTAAGCCAACCGCACGTGAGTTGATGGGCGCAACACCCATCTTTTTTGAACGCATCCACTGCGGCAATATGTAGCCACCCACCAATGGAACTGCAGCAATGAAGCCAATCAGGCGAATGGGCTTCGGAATACCAGCAGGAATTTGAATGGCTCCAAGTCCAGCACTTAATGGCCCAGCTTTTTCTTCGGGGCATACGCGCACTTCATCGTGCATTGCAGCATGGTCTACATTGCGCCAGAAGTCAGGCCCTTCCAAATAATGGTCGAGGCCTTTGAGCATGTATTCCAAGCTGGCATAGCGCAGTGAAAAAATATTGCGGAAGCCAAACGACAACGTGCGATATGCGGTGTGGTACCACTTGTGCTGGTCGTAAACCAATGTTTCCACCAGCAGCATGTTGCGTGTTTCGTAATACAGAGTCATCGGGCCATTTTTCAGGGCGAAGTCGGCGTGCCATACAGCAACACCTTTCATGGTGATGCTGTGTTCACCGGTGTGCATGAGCCCGTAGGCAACGTCGTCGCCTCGCACAAAAACTGGTACAGGGTTTTCTTTTCCTACCGCAATAGGGAACGCGGTGTACCACCATGCCGTGTATTCAAACTTCGGCTCTAGCTCGTCGGCCAGCACCGTAATGCGATCACGGAGGTCGTCTTCGCGGCCAATTGCGCGTAATGGATACGTATACCGCCATGCGTAATGCGCGCCGGCTTCAAACTGCATCCAGGGAATTTCTTCTGAGATCATGGCGCCATGAATACACAACTTGTCGTCGGTGGCATAGCGGAACATCGCAATAGTGCGTACCAAAGATTCAACTTCAAGAGATATATCGTCGTCCATGAACAACACGTGAGTAGTCCACTCGTCGTTGCGCGCATGAATGAGACCGCGAGCAAAACCACCAGCACCACCCAAGTTGGGGTTAGGAATAAGAGTTGGGCACATGCCTGAACTTGCTGGCACTTCCAAGTTGCGCCCGTTGTCAATAATGGTGGTGCGGAAAGATTGTTCAATGCTTGGCACTTCAGTAATGAGTTGACGCATGCGCTCAATGTTTGCAAGAACATAAGGCTGACGGTTGAAGGTTGTGATGACCGCATTCATGCGCACTTCCCGCAATGGAGCAACGCCTGAATACCAGCCGCCACTGAGCAAACGACCACCGTTGTCGTTGCTACGACGCACGCTCACGTAGTAGGAATCGACTGTTGTTGCTTGCAAATCGCATACGCGCAGGTTGACGACACCGGCCCGTTGCGCAACATGCGTCAGAACAACGCTCTCTTTGAGGCGCTTCACAGCAACTACTTCAATTTCGCATGGCCCCGACACTTCAAGAATTGCTTGCAAGGCATTAACGGCCGATTTACGCCGCCACCGTGCTGCTGGAAAGACACCAAAGTAGGTATCGAAACTTTGTACGTTGCCTACAATGCGTTCGTACAGCGGTGGCTCAAGTGTGTCGGCCCGCGCCGGCAAAATGCGTTGCAACAAATTGACGTCGGGAAATTCAGCAATAGACATCAGAGTGGATCCACCGAGAAGGGCGATACTGCAGTGTCATTTTCCCATGCAGTGAGCAATGCTCGCACTGCGCCTAGTGCTTCGTGAATTGTGACGTCCATATCGAGATAACGATATGTTCCCAAGCGACCCGCGAAGGTGATGTTACTTAACTTCCCCACTTCGTGCACATATTGCTGCAGTTGACCCTTTTCTTTCACCAAACGAATGGGGTAATACGGCACATCGTTGGGGTCGGCGAGTCGACTGTATTCGTGATACGTCACAGTTTTTTGATGTGTTTCCCATGATGCAAAATGCTTGTGCTCGGTAATACGCGTGTACGGCACATTGGGGTCGCCGTAGTTCATGACCGCACAGCCTTGGAAGTCTCCGTCGTGCACTTGGCGCTCGAAATCGAGCGTGCGATACCCCAAACGGCCATGCTCGAAACCGAAATATGCATCGATAGGGCCGCTCCACACCACGTGGTCGGCTGCTTCAAGATCGGCTCGCGACTTCACCACGCCGAGGGTGACCGTGATGCCAGGGTGGTCGAGAATATTGGCCACAATGGGCGTGTATCCATCGCGCGGAATGGCCTGATATGGATGGTTGAAATACGAATCGTCGTAGTTAAAACGCACTGGCAACCGCGCCAAAATGCTTGCCGGCAACTCCACAGGGTCGACACCCCACTGCTTGCGGGTGTATCCGTCGAAAAATGCCGCATACAACTCTGGCCCTACAAATCGTAGACCTTGGTCACGAAACGATTGTGGGTCGGTAATGCTTTGGTCACCGATTGAAGTAATAAATGCTTCTGCCTCTGCAGGCGTAAACGTTTTTCCAAAAAACTGATTGATAGTGAGCAAGTTGACCGGCAAAGAAAACACTTTTCCTTGCGTGGTGGCTTTCACCTTGTGGTTGTACGGCATCATGGTGCCGAAACGATTCATGTATTGCCACACGTGTTCATGTGCGGTGTGAAAAATATGTGGCCCATAAACATGAACCATCACGTCGTCGTCTTGACGTTCAGTGTGGCAGTTGCCAGCAACATGTGAACGCGAGTCGAATACGTCGACACGATGACCAGCTTCTGCTAGTTCACGGGCAATGACCGCACCTGAGAATCCGGCACCGACAATGGCTATATGACGAGGGCGTACAGGCACCCTGCCAGCCTAGTGAGCCATCTGTGGCCCGCAGAGTCCTTCGAGGTCTCGTACCTGAATGAGGTCGCGGTTGGCATAGGTCACAGGGTTCGATGGGTCGGCACGCAATTTGAATGTGCGGAAAATCATCTCGGTGGTGTCGACCGCAAGAATGCGACCAATGAGTGGCTCGCCAAGATTCAAAATGACCTTGAGGGTTTCCAGTGCCTGGATGGAACCAATGATGCCTGGCAACACGCCAAGAACACCAGCTTCTGCGCAGCTTGGCGCAAGTTCTGCTGGAGGTGGCTCGGGAACCATGTCGCGATAGGTCGGGCCTTGTAGAGGGTGGAAAACGCTGACCATTCCTTCAAAGCGGAAGATGGAACCGTGCACCACGGGGATGCCCAACTTCACGCTCGCATCGTTTAACAAGTAGCGGCTTGGGAAGTTGTCTGCGCCGTCAACAATGACGTCGTATCCAGTGATGATGTCCATGATGTTGCTTGCATCGAGGCGCGTGTCGTAGGTAACAACGTTGACATCGGGGTTCATGAGCGTGAGTGTCTTCTTTGCACTGTCCACTTTGCGATCGCCAATGCGGTCGAGGTTGTGCAAAATTTGGCGCTGCAAGTTAGATGCATCGACCACGTCCATGTCGATAATGCCAATGGTTCCTACACCTGCGGCCGCAAGGTACAACGCAGCTGGCGAACCAAGCCCACCAGCGCCAAGCATGAGAACTTTTGCGCCCAGCAACTTTGCTTGACCCTCTACGCCAACTTCTGGCAACAACAAATGACGTTGGTAGCGATTGCGCTGTTCAGGGGTCAACGTGACAGGAAGCTTCCAAGCGCGACCTTCGTCTTTCCATTTTCCGAACCCACCGTCCATGGAAATAACACTGGTGTATCCCATTTCAAGAAGAGTTTGCGCAGCAAATGCACTTCGTATTCCACCGGCGCAATAGACCACAACAGGTGCGCTTTTGTCGATGATCTTTCCTTCAATTTGTGCTTCTAAGTGCCCGCGCGGAATGTGCAACACATCGGGCAGTGCTCCTTGGTCAAACTCGTCTGGCTCACGAACGTCGAGCACAATGACCCCACCAGCCTCAATGCGCTTTTGCGCTTCAGCCGTGTCGACCTCGGTGATTTGTGCTTTTGCCTTCGACAGAAGTTCACGAAATGTAGCCATGCCTAAATGCTACCTGATTGGTCGGGTTTCGGCTCGGGGCAACTTCAGCCCGGCAAAGCCACCAATTGCGGCAAGAGAAGGCTGATATCGCCTAACAACACCGCATCGGCGTAGCGATCCATCTCGGTGGACACACCGTTCACAATGATGATTTTTGCCCCCGCTGCTTTTGCTCGAGGCACGGCATTGGCAGCCGGAAATACCGACAAGGTGGAACCGACAGCAATAAACACATCACACTCTTCACTCACCTGCATGGCGCGCGCGATGACTTCAGGAACAAGTGCTTGACCGAAACTAATGGTGTCACTTTTCAGAATTCCGCCACACGACAAACACTGCGGATCTTCCTCGCCGTTTCGTACACGTTCAATTGCATTCTCCATGGGAAGTCGTTCCTGACAGCTCCAACACGCGGTACGAAACATCGTTCCGTGCACTTCAATAACAAGGTCGGGTGAATTTCCTGCACGCTGATGAAGTTCATCAATGTTTTGCGTAATGAGCCCGTGCATTTTTCCTAGTTGCTCTAGTTGCACAAGCGCATGGTGGCCAGGGTTTGGCTGCGCATTCCACGCCGGAGAAACGAGCCGATTTTGCCATGCAATTTTGCGAATCTCTTCGTCTTCCAAGTAGTGCTTCAGAGTTGCCACTTTTTCTGCAGCAGGGTTGCGCGTCCACACACCGTTTGGCCCACGAAAATCGGGAATACCTGAGTCGGTGGAAATACCCGCGCCTGTGAGCACAGTGACACGCTGCGCGCCCGCCAACATCTCTTGGGCGAGCGTGAGCAGATCTTGCGACATGTGCCCATTCTGACGCTCTTCACCGCAGCAGACAATTTCTGTCACCAAGTGCTGTCTAATGCACACACGTAGGCATGAACCCAACATCAACTGTTCTG
>CAMBPP010000037.1 GCA_945869715.1 Bifidobacterium breve | reverse complement strand
GGCCCTGTACAAACACACCAAGTGCATGAGCAGTGATGTCGGTGCGCACCCAGCCCATTTTTTGACCATATTCAAAAACCTCGGTGATGGCATTGGTGTACTGGTGTTGTTTTTCTTGTAACGCGTACCACAGGTCTGGGCGACCATATGCACTTGAGATTGCGTTGAGACGCATCGCACGTATTTTGCGTTCATTTTTTTTCACGCTCAAAATAGTGAGGCCAAGTAAATTTTTGACGAATTGGTTGAACGTAGTGCAGGTCAAGAGACCATGACGCAATTCCCCAGAATCAGTCTCAAGGTAAGAACTGTACTGAGCAATTCGCGCTGCATAAATGAGACCTTCGCGGTCGCCAAAGTGATGGTACAGCGACCCTTTTGATACGCCAGTTTCTAAGAGAATGTCATCGATGGTGAGATGAGATTCGCCGCTTTCCTCAAGCCGTTTAATGACTGCCTTCAACACAATGTCAACAGTGGATTTTGACCGTTGTTGTGGCTGAGGAATGAGCGATTCAGGCATTACTCGCGCTCAATGTACGGAGCAAGTAATTGCTGTACGCGCATGTGCTCAGGAATATTTTCAATGCCAATCATGCGGTCGATTTGTTCATGGAAGTTCCAAATACGACGCTCTTGGTAGTTCACCACGATGCCTTTCATTGCAGGCGACTCGAGTGACTCTTGCATTGGCGCCATGTTGCGCTTGTCTTCGTCCATGATGTAGTCGAATTCATCCATGCGCTGTTGCCAATGTGGCGGTAACTCATCGCCTTCCCAATCTTTTGGTGCGTAGTGCACCCAGTCGAGGCGCGTGGTTTTTTTATCAATGGGCCAGAACATGAGAAAGGGGTAGCCATAAGCAGCAACTGGCGCAATGAGGTTGGGGAACAAACTGAATGCAGTGCTGGTAGAGCGAATGAGGTTGTTGACCGTGGGGATATCGATGAACCGAGGGTCGGAAAATTTTTGAAAGTCTGACCAATCTTTCATGCCGCGCATTTCCACTGCCTTTTTAGAAAAAGGAGAGACCATGCGACTACAACCGTTCGGAAAAAGTCCCATAGTTGCGCCGCGGTTGTCGAGTGCAGACCAGCCACCACGGTCATGAATGAATTTGAAGTGATAGACCTCAAAAAATGCTTCTGCTGTGACTTTCCAGTTGCAAGGAATGGTCATGCTGCGGGGGCCAACTGCGCGTAGTTCTTCACCGGCAAGTTCTTCCATTTGTGCAAAGGGAACGCCGAACCACTCTTGAAGTGATGCGGCGTTGGGATCTTGATTTACAAAAACCCAGCCTTGCCAAACATCGCAGGAAATGGTGGTGAGAAATTTGTCTTCGCGACAAAAACCAATGAAGTCGCGTTCGTCGGGAATGCTGACGAGGCTTCCGTCGTCGATGCTGTACACCCAACCGTGGTACTGGCAACGAAGTTGATTGGCACATCCCATTTTGTCGCGCACAACAGGTGCACCACGGTGTTGGCAGGTGTTGTAATAGGCGCGCACCTTCATGTCGTTACCGCGCACAACAACAATGGGAACTTTCAAGTCGCCGAATGTGAAGTAGTCACCAGGGTTGGGAATATCTTCCGCACGACCCGCCATGACCCAAACTTTTGACCATAGATGTTTGCGTTCAAGGTCATAGAACTCGTCGGTGATGTATCTATCGACTGAAATATCGTGGAACTTGGGGAAGCCAGCGGGTTCGCCCGGACGAGCAAATTGCGCTTCCATTTCACGAGTGAGTCGTTCAATCAGTTCAGCATCCATGGCTTTACGTTAGAACTTCTCTAGCTCAGAGTATGTGTTGGCATTTTGAGACGAATAGTTGTGAACTACTGCTCGTTTTCAATGGCGAGTAGGTCTTCAGCGGCTTGGCGAACCTGCCAATCGCGGTCGAGGAGAGCTTTTTCCAGTGCTGCCGTTATTTCTGGTCCGTCGAAGGGGGCGAGGGCCAAAATGGCACGCCGCCGCACTGCCGGTTTATCGGCGCAACCAAGCAAGATGATAGGCACGGCTCGTTGGTCGCCGATGGCTCCTAATGCCGCAATACATGATTCGCGAACGATGGCGTGGTCGTGGTGTGCACCACCTTCTAGCAGTAAAGCAAATTCTTCAGGAGTGACGTCGACTCGTTCGCCTAACGACCATGCAGCAGTTTCGGCGACCGCAAAATCGACATCATGCAAAAGTAAAGAGAGGTTGATGCGTGGTTCAAGTGCGCCGAGTTGGGCCAAACGGTGGCGCACTAATCGCGACGGGTCTTCTTCGGCAAAACGAATGTGCTCGTCAGTGAGAGCATTGTTTTTTAAGAGCCCGTGCAGTGCGAGCGAGCGCAGATGGTCGCTGGTGTGAGCGAAGGCTGCGCGAAGCAATTCATGGTTGCCTTCATGGCTGGCGAGTAAAACTTCGTGGGCTTGCATGGCGAGTGGCGCGCGAAGAATGCTTTTACTTCAGCAACCCTGTAATGGAACCAACAGCTGCGCTGACGACGAAAGAGAGCGCAAAGGCCAATGTGGCCCCAACCGCGATGGCAATAGCCAGCAATAATGCCGACGACTGGGCTTTGTGTGCGGGGGTGGATTCTTCGTAGAGAGGCTGTTGGCGCCGGTCAACACGCACAAGAAGTGGCTGAGGAACTCTTTTTGAGCCATTATTTAAGAACTTATCGATGAGGTTTTGTGCCGTGCCGCCTCGGCCCAGAAGAAAGATGGCAATGCAGGCGAGGAAGGCCACGACAACTGCTCGTATGGTGACATCACTATTCGAGAGTGCAACAATCGAGAGCGATATGACTGAGTTAAACCCGGAGAAACTATTGAGCACGATGCCTGTAATGGTACCTCCACCGCCGCAACCTGCCACACCACACAAGCGTTTGTGGTGGGCCTTACCCATTGTCACTTTGGCATGGCTCGCACCTTTAGCCATTGTGGTGTCGGGGTCAATGCCTGTTCAACGTTGGGAAACTGCCCCAGGTGAAACCAATGCCGTGGGGCCGCGTCTCTCATTTGATGGCGCGAAACGCTACACATCAGAAAACCCCTTTCTTTTTGTCACCGCATTTGGAACGCAACTCACCGCACTAGAGAGTTTTGTGGGTTGGGTCGACGCCGACATCAATGTGCAGACGAAAAAGCAACGCTTTGGCGATACAAACCCCACCGCACTGCGCCGTTTGGGTTACCAAGCGATGATTGGTGCGAAGCAAATAGCTGAATATGTTGCGTTAAAGCGATTGGGTTACGAGGTGTCGTTCCAGTATGGCGCGGTTATTTTGGAGCAAGTCATTTGCAATGAAGCCCCTACTGCCGATTCCGCATGCAAGATCTTGGAACCAGGCAATGTCATCGATGCGGTCAATGGAGAGCCGACGCCTACCCTCGATGTCTTACTTAAGGCAATGAAAGGCGCTCGACTCGATTCAGTGGTCACTCTTACCATTCACGATTTGAATAGCGATGCCAACAAATCACGTCGCGAAGTGAAGGTACGACTCATACCAAGCCCAGGTGAACCCAGCCGAGCCATTATTGGCTTTGTGCCAGCCGATACGCGCACTGTCGATGTTCCTTTTGAAGTAGACATTGACACCGACACCATTGGTGGGCCGTCGGCTGGTCTTGCTTTTGCGCTGTCGCTTCTTGATGAGCTCACTCCCGGCGCACTAGCGGGAAACATCAAGGTGGCAACAACTGGAACCATCGACGAAAATGGCAATGTTGGTGCAATTGGGGCACTGCATCAAAAGACAGTTGCAGTGAAAGCGTCGGGGGCGAAGGTGTTTCTTGTGCCTGCTGCGCAGTCTGAGGCAGAAATTGCCGACGCAAAAGCAACGGCGGGGAAGTCACTTGCAGTGATTCCCGTAAAGACCCTCGACGAGGCGCTCAAGGTGCTTCAAAAATACGGTGGCGGGCTGAAACAATAAGGTTTACAACTTGTGCGGCATGGGAATGCCACAAGAAGCAGGGTGATACAGCGTATTGTCTTTGAAATGGCGATCTCTTTTTCACGTCCCGACCCTTCCTCGCCTGCAGCGGTGAGTGCGGCATCTTTCAACGTCAGTCGTCGTGGGTTCGATCAGACCGAAGTTCGTGATTTTTTGCGCATGGTGTCGGCCGAAATGGCTCGCCTTCAAGAGCGCGAGCGCTTCCTCGAGAGCGAACTCAAAGCAATGCAAACGCGGGGGATGTCTGCCCCGGGAATGCTCGATGAAGAGCTGGTGACAACGCTTTTGGGCGAAGAAGCAGCTCGAGTGCTGGGTACAGCGCGTGAAGCAAGTAGCCAAATTCGTTTGCGGGCCGAAGAGGCCGCAACTCGTTTGGTGAAAGAAGCAAGTTCCGACGCCACGCGCTTGCGCGAAGAAGCAGAATTAGAAGCTGTTCGCAGGCGTGAAGATGCTGCTGCCGATGCAGAAGCTGAAATTGAACTTGCCAAACAGCAGGGTCGCGACATGGTGAATGAAGCTCGCGAATATCGTGAAAAGGTTCTGACTGAACTTGCTCGTCGTCGTGAACTTGCTCGTGAACAAATTGAACAACTCATTCACAACCGCGACCGGTTGTTAAATGCATTTGAACGCGCACGTTTAGCTACTGACGATGTAATGACTGGTCTTGTTTCAGTCGACCATGACCTACCACGTGAGTACATCAATTTGGCTCCAACAACAGGACCCGTACCTACCATTGTGCTGGAACGAGTGGTGGAAGCTTTCAAAGAAGCAGAAGCACCTGAAGCTATTGAGCTTTTTGACCATACAAAATTAGAAGAAATTGAGCCTGAAGTAACAACAGAAGTTATTCAGGAAGTTGTTGAAGAGACTCCAGTTGTTGATTTAGAGGTCGTTGAAGCAATTGTTGAACCCACCGTTGTTGCAGGAGTAACAGCGGTTGTAGAAGATGAAAAATCAAATGTGGTGAATCTTTTTTCAAAAGAGCGCCCGCGGCCAGAAACTTCCGTTGAAGTAAACCCAGAACATCCCAGTGTCGACAAAACTGTTGCACCGAAAAATGAAGCCAATGCACAGGCTGTAGAAAAGCTTTTTGCGCGTCTGCGCGAGGCAACTGTCGATAAAGCAGCAAGCAACGCAGTATCTGGTGGAAAAGTTGTTGAGCCACGCAAGTCAACTAAAAAAGCAGAAGTTGTGAAAGAAGCAGCAACCACGGTTGCCCCGGTACAACCCATGCACGACGCTGGTGCGTTTGCACGACGCGATGAAGTTCTTGCACCAGTTGTTGTGGCAATGTCGCGCAAATTAAAGCGTGTGCTTGCCGACGAAGAAAACGAAGTGCTTGAGTACTTGCGCGGCAAGAAAAATGCACTCACCACTGACGCAATAGTGGGCGAATTAGAAGTACATGCAAAGCGCTTTAGCGATGCAGTAGCCGAAGACATCATGACTGCGGCCAAAGGTGCAGCAAAGAGTGCAAAAGCCACCGATGTAATTCCTACGGTCGACGTGTTAATCGGTGTTCAACTGGTGAAGCCGTTGCGTGATCGCTTAGCAAAAGCAATTGAACAAAACGGCACAGATCGTGTTGCAATGGCAAAAGCATTGCGTGGTGTCTACAGGCAGTGGAAGAGTCAACATATTGACGAACAAGTCGACGACATTGCATGTTTGTCGTATAGCCGTGGTTTTTTTGCAGGGGTGAAGCCCGGCACACAAGTGTGCTGGATGGTCGATCCGAATGGCCCAGAATGCCCCGACGCGGAAGATAATTCGCTCGCTGGTTGTATTGCGCTCGGCAAGGAATTTCCTACCGGGAACCTTCATCCGCTAGCTCATGCTGGCTGCCGTTGCCTGCTCGCTCCAGTGCAGCAGTAGTCTTCATAAGGTGAGCAACACCTCAGATAACTCGTCCTCGTCGCCGTTTGGTATTCCCCGATTACCTCGCATCAAGGTCGGTAAGCCGAACCGCGGGCGCATTGTCATAGCGGTAGTAATTGCCATTGTTGTCGTGCTGTTTTTGTCGGCAAAAAGTTTGTCGTCGTTTTACGTGAATGTTCTTTGGCACCAAGCCATTGGCCGTACCGATGTGTTGTGGGGAATTCTTGGGGCTAAAGGCATTCTCATTGGGGTCTTTAGTTTGGTGTTTGCCATTCTTCTATTGGTCAACATGGCGGTTGCCGATCGTCTTGCTCCTGCCATTGTTCCCGATTCAGATGAGCAGCGAACGCTTATTCCACTTCGTGCAGCACTGAAGAAGCGCCGCAAGCTTGTTCGTACGCTTTTAGCAGTAGTGCTTGGTGGCCTCATAGGTTTGCCTGCTGCAGCGCAATGGGAGCAGTGGTTACTTTTCCGCAATAACCAAAAATTTGGTGTAATCGATCCACTTTTTAACAAGGACATCGGTTTTTATGTATTTCAACTTCCCTTCTTCGAGTTTTTAGTTGCTTGGGCATTTGGAGCACTTGTTCTTATTTCAATAGTCATTGCTTTTTTGCACTACATCAACGGCTCAATTCGTCTGCAAGGAACCGATGAGAGAGTCACTGCTCAGGCCAAAGTTCATATGTCAGTTTTGCTCGCAGGCCTAGCTCTAGTGCGCGCAGCAAACTACTGGCTCTCGCGTTTTGACCTCACACGCTCCACGCGTGGTGTGGTGAACGGTGCAACATATACCGACGTCAAAGCACAACTTCCCGCTCTCAATTTAATGATTCTTGTTTCTGTTGCTGTTGCTGCATTGCTCTTGTGGAACGTGCGTCAACGTGGTTGGCGTTTGCCCGTACTTGCTGTGGGCTTGTGGGCAATTGTTGCGGTAGCGGCAGGCAGTGTGTACCCAGCAATAATTCAACGCTTCGTTGTGCAGCCAAACGTGAGCACCCGCGAACTTCCGTACATTGAACGAAACCTCAATGCAACAAAGGCTGCGCTCAGTTTAACAAAAGTTGCTACAGAAAATTTAGATATTTCAGCCATTGCCGCGAAAGAAGTGTCTGCCGACGTTGCGCCACTACGCGATGTACGGCAACTTGACCCGGGCGAAATGCGTGACCGATTTGCTCTCGACCAAGGCCTTACATCGTTTTATGCAATTCGCGATCTCGACGTTGACCGTTACAAGGTGGGCGACCGCGTGCAGCAAGTGATGCTGGCAACGCGTGAATTGAACTCGGCAGGTATTCCCAATAAAACATGGGTATCACGACATCTTTTGTACACACATGGTTGTGGCATTGTGGCTGCACCAGCAAGTGCTGTAACAACCGATGGACGACCTTCTTATATCGACATTGGCGTGAAGCAACCACAGCTGTACTTTGGCGACACCACGCTTGACTATGCAATTACAAACACCTCTAAAGAAGAGCAACCGTGCCCATCGTTGAAGGCAACGCCTTATTCTGGAACGACGGGCATTTCAATGGGGTCCACCCTTCGCCGTGTTGCAATGGCAGTCAATTTTGGTGAGTACAACCTCTTTGGTTCGAATCTCATTAACGACAAGTCGCAAATTTTGCTCGTGCGAGATGTGCGTGCACGCGTGCAGAAACTTGCACCATTTCTTACCTACGATGCCGACCCGTATCCAGTTGTTCAAAATGGCAAAGTGAGCTGGGTCATCGATGCGTTCACTTCAACAAGCCGTTACCCATATGCGCAGCCTGCAAATACCGATCAACTCACACCTGGTGGTGGCTTGAATCACAGTTTCAACTATGCGCGCAACAGCGTAAAAGCTGTAGTCGATGCATACACAGGAAATGTCACATTCTATGTTGTCGACCCAACCGACCCCATTGCCAAGGCATGGAGCAAAGCTTTCCCCAAACTGTTCACCGATGTGAAGAAGGCTCCTGCCACGCTCACATCTCACTTCCGCTACCCGGAAGATCTCTTCCGCGTACAAACAAACACGTATGCGAAATACCACTTCAGTGACCCAACGCTGTTCTTTAACCGTGACGGCGCATGGAGCGTTGCGCAGGCACCTCCACTAGAACCCGAGCAGGCTGCGGCAATTGTTGGCGGTTCGGCTCTAGCTACAGGAACAGGTGACGCGGTCACTGTGCAAGATGCAAATGTTGCGCGGTTCGAGCCGTACTACACCATCTTCCATGCACCTAATAGCAAGTCTGATGTCGGTGTCTTTTCAATGTTGCGACCATTTGTCCCTTTCTCCTCTGACGACTCGCGCAAGGAACTGCGTTCAATGATGGTGGTGTCGAGTGAACCCGCAACGTATGGCCAAATGACTCTCTATGAATTTGTCGACCCATTGCCACCTGGCCCAGCAACAGTTGCTGCCCAATTCGACAGTGAGCCTGCAATTTCGCAAATCATCACTCCGCTTGACCAGCGTGGATCTCGAGTGGTGTTTGGTGACCTTCAAATCATTCCTGTTGCCAAGAGTCTTGTTTATGTTCGGCCGTTGTATGTTCGCCCCGATGATGCGACAGCGAAACAAGTTTTTGTGCGCAAAATCCTCGCCTCATATGATTCACGTTCAGTTATTTCCGACTCGGTGAGTGGTGCAATTGCGAAACTTTTCCCTGGCTTTTCGCTCGATTTGGGCGATCGGGTGGGTGGAGCAAATACATCAACCACTCCAGACACAACAAATACAACGTTGCCAGGAACTACTCCAACAACTGTGCCGGGTTTCACCGGAACAACACCAACAACGGTTGTCGGCGGCATCCCGCAAAGCCCGTCTGAACTATTGGCGTCAGCCGATGCATTGTTTAGTGAAGCCGATGCCGCATTGGCTTTGACGCCACCAGATTTTGCAACGTACCAGGCTAAGCAATCTGCTGCGCGAGAACTGGTTCGCCGGGCGCTTGCCGCAGTGAAATAATTCTCACACTATTTTTAGCGTGGTCTACGAAGTTGGTCGGCAATTTCCGCAAGGTCTTGACGGAAGGTAATTTCGTATCGCGCTTGCTCTGTAGCAAGTCGAATTTGCGTCGCTTGCAGTTGAGCAATGGTTTCTGCAGATGCCCCGTCGCTTTGGTGTTCAAGTTTTTCTAGGTCGTTGCTGAGCTCGTGAAGTTGATTGGTGAGTTCGCGACCCAGTTGAACAACACGACCGTCGATAGCCGCGAGTGAGGTAGCGGCAGCATTTTGGGTGAGTGAAACTTCATGAATTTGTTGTTGAGCATTTTCTAGCTCGGTGCGCATGGCGAGCATCTCTGTGCGCAAAGCATCAATGTCGTTACCAACAATTTTGCGAAACTTCTTAAAGTTTGGGGCCTTTGCCATACATCTCTAGCGTACACAGTGCTATGACTGGGATGTGGTGAAGGCGACTGAAGTAGACCGTTGTAGTTGGTGTCTGAGCAGTGAGATATATATGAACTATCACGACACCGAGTGGGGCAGGCCCGTTGTAGACGACCTCCAATTGTTCGAAAAAATCTGCCTAGAGGGTTTTCAAAGCGGACTATCGTGGATCACTATTTTGCGTAAGCGTGAGAAATTCCGAGAGCTATTTTGCAATTTCAACCCAGATGTTGTTGCGCAATTTTCTATACGTGAAGTGGACGCACTGGTACTTGACCCCGGCATCATTCGCCATCGCGGGAAAATAGTGGCCACCATTCACAATGCACAGCGTTTGTTAGAGATGAAAGCCACCGGAGAAACTCTTCGCGATGTGGTGTGGCAATACGCAGACCCACCTGTTGACCCAGAAACGCCTCATATGGGGGAGGTCCTTGCGCAAACCCCACAGTCACTCGCCTTATCGAAAGAGTTGAAAAAACGAGGCTGGAAATTTGTTGGACCCACCACCATGTATGCCTTTATGCAGTCAATGGGGCTGGTGAACGACCATGCCACCACGTGTTATGTGCGCGCAGAGTGCGAACGCCAACGAGCGACGGTACACTTTTCCCCTACGACGCGGGGTGGAGCAGTCCGGTAGCTCGTCGGGCTCATAACCCGAAGGTCGCAGGTTCAAATCCTGCCCCCGCCACCAAGTATGAAAAGAGTCGGCCCTTGGGCCGGCTTTTTTCGTTTATTGTGTGGTTGAAGCCACAAAGTATGAGGGGGAAAAGTGTCAGATTTTGACTATGAAGACCTAGCTGGAATGCAATTAAATGATGCCGAACTGTTGTCGTTGGTTGGCCCCGGTGGAGAGTGCGTCTTTAACTGGACCACGAAAGAAGGGCACCCGGTAGGTGTGGTCGTTGCCTTTATATACAAAGACGGCACTTTTTGGACCACCTGTGCTGAACGTCGCAAACGAGTACCCGCCTTGCGCAAGCGCCCACAGTCGGGAATTGTCATTAACCGCGATGGCAAGACGGCGAGTTACAAAGGTGACTCCATCGTGCATCAAAACGGCGACAAAGGATTCAATGAACTCAAGACGTGGTTCTATGGGGCACTCTCGGGTGCGGCAGCGAACCCACAAGATGAGTATCGACAAGCATTTGCAAAATTTCTCGATTCGCCACACCGCGTCATTATTGAAACTCCAGGACAACTTATTGTTGGCTTCGATGTAGAGAAGTTCCGAGCACAAACAAATAAAGCTATTGCGGCTGGCCTCGCGTAGCTAGTGCCACTTGTAATGAAATTTCGTCAACGCAACTCGCAGATTCTGCAACGCATCCAGAATATAGAAGACGTGCAGGAAATTAGTTTTTTAAAAGCCGCATACTGCGCGGGTTGCGACGACGATCACAATGGCGACACGGTTGCTGCTCTTTTTGTTCCTACGGGAGTATGGGCTACTTCAATGTCGGGGGAACATCACGGTCACGATGCTATTTGGGCATTTTTCCGCAGTGTGCGTGACAGTAAAAGAATGAAGTACTCCACTCACATGGTGACCAATGAGGTCATTACAGTTACTGGAGACAATGCAAATGCAACGTGGAGTTTCACCATGATGTACACATCGCCAGATGAAAAGAGATATCGCATTTTGGGTTTTTATTGCGATACGTTTGTACGAACGTCAACTGGTTGGCGGTTTGCATCTTTATTTTCCGAAGTACAAGACTATGCAATTTTAGAAACTCAGACTTTTAGACACACTTCGTGAATTTACTTAATGATCTTCCGCAACCTTCGGTGCATCGCATTGCTGTGCAGGTAACCAAAGCTGGATTGCGCGCCGTGCGCCAAGGAAGCCCTTGGCTTTACGATCAGGCAGTCATCTCACATAAGCCGCATGGCGAATGTGGAGACTTGGCCGTTGTGTTTGATGACGAGAGAAATTTTGCGGGCATTGGGCTGTGGGACCCAAATTCACCTATCAGAGTAAAAATGCTGCACAGCGGCAAGCCCGCAACAATTAACGCAGGCTGGTGGAAAGATCGCTTGCAAGTGTGTCGTCAATTTCGTAATGAACTTTTAGAAGACGGCAGCACAACAGGCTTTCGTTGGGTGCACGGTGAAAATGATGGGCTCCCCGGGCTCATTGTCGACCAATAC
>CAMBPP010000036.1 GCA_945869715.1 Bifidobacterium breve | reverse complement strand
TCCAAGGCGCGTCTGCAGTACACAGTCAAATTGGTCGACGCCTAAGTTGACTGCCTCAATGAGCGAAGCGGGGTCGCCCACGCCCATGAGATACCGGGGTCGATCTGTGGGCAGGTTCTGCAACGCAGCAGCCAATGCGGGCAACATCTCTTCGCGTGATTCTCCAACAGAGAGACCACCAATTCCGTAACCATCAAATTCTAAAGCAGCTGTTGAAATGGCACTACGTGCACGGAGTTCTGGGTTGATGCCCCCCTGCACAATGCCAAACAACGCCTGGTCTGCGCGAGTGTGGTGCTCACGAGCACGCTCAGCCCACATGGAGGTACGTTTCAATGCCAGTTCAACTACATGTGGTTCAGATGGCAAAGGTGGACACACGTCGATAACCATCTGAATTGTTGCACCAAGTTTCTGTTGCACTTCCACCGCAGTTTCAGGTGTGTACCGGTGCAGAGATCCGTCGTATGTCGACTTGAAAGTCACTCCGTCATCATCGACTTTGGGTTCTAGAGAGAAAACCTGAAAACCACCCGAGTCGGTGAGCGTGAGCCCACCCCAACTTGCGAATTTTCCGAGACCACCCAATGCTTCCACCGTGTCGGCCCCTGGACGCAGCATGAGGTGATACGTGTTGCCCAAAACAATTTGCGCTCCAAGATCTTCATAGTCGACTGCGCTGAGATACCGCACGGCACCACGAGTACCCACCGGCATAAAACACGGAGTTGTATAACTTCCGTGAGCAGTGATTGCCACGCCGGCACGAGCGGTTCCCTCTAACGCTTGCACTTCAAATGAAACTGGATGCACTAGAGGTCACTTTCCGTCGTTGAGCTGTTGAACCGAGCAAGAAGCATGGCATCGCCAAAAGATAAAAAACGATAATTCTCTTGTTGGGCTTCAGCATAGAGATCTCGCCATTTCTCTCCGATGAACGCCTGCACCATGAGCAACAGTGTTGTTCTTGGCATATGGAAGTTGGTCATCATGAGGTCAACGTATTTCCACGAGTATCCGGGCGTAATGAAGAGTCGTGTGCGACCAGTGAGTTCCCCTGCAACCGCTACCGACTCAAGCGCGCGCACCGAAGTGGTACCTACAGCAACCACTCGCTTTGCGTTAGTCACAAGTTGCATTGTTTCTGGTGGAACGTTGTACCACTCGGAGTGAATGACGTGATTAAGGGGGTTCTCTTCATCGACTGGTTTAAAGGTGTCAAGACCAACGACTAATTCAACCTTTGCAATTTTCACACCCATTTTCTCGATCTTCTCGAGTAATTCAGAAGTGAAATGCAAGCCAGCAGTTGGTGCAGCAGATGATTTCGCCTCATGGGCATACACCGTTTGATAGCGCTCAAGATCTTCCAACGTCGTCGTGATGTACGGAGGTAATGGCAATGCCCCTACCGCCTCTATTGCGGCCCTACGCTCGCTGGGAGTTGCTCCAACACACAACCTGATGCGAAAGGTATCGCCAGCAGATGACCGCCCCAGCACCTCAGCAAATTCTTCGCCCGAGGACGTAGCAAGAAGTTCACCGTCTCGCATTTTTCGACCAGGCCGAATGAGCGCTTCCCATTCGCTGTCATCATCTCGCAAGGGTTCAAGTAGCAACACTTCTACCCGACCTCCCGTACTACGTGTGAGCGATAGCCGACTTGGCAGAACTCGGGTTTCATTCACCACTAAAACATCACCTGCTTGTAAAAAATCGGTGATATCGGAAACCTTTTTATGTTGCACTACTCCGCTGACATAAACCAACATGCGTGCAGCGTCGCGGGGCTCCATAGGCACTTGTGCAATGAAGTGGTCGGGCAAGTTGTAGTCGATATCGGCGAGTTGCACCGTTCAAGACTACGAGGGAAAGCGTTCAGGTGGCGTCATATTGAGATGTTCAAAAGCTGCCGGCATTGCAATACGACCTCGCGGAGTGCGCGACAAGAAGCCTTGCTGGATGAGGAATGGCTCATAGACGTCTTCAAGCGTTTCAGGCTGTTCACTGACGCTAATAGCCAACGTAGTGAGGCCAACAGGGCCTCCACCAAATTGTTTGCACAATGCAGAAAGAATTGCGCGGTCTACCTTGTCGAGCCCGCGAGCATCGACTCCAAAAAGAACCAGTGCATCGGCCGCAATACCTGCATCGATTATTCCCTCGCCCGATGGTGTTGGGTGATTCACTTCTGCATAATCGCGCACGCGACGCAGTAGCCGATTTGCAATTCGTGGCGTTCCCCGACTGCGACGTGCAATTTGCGCTGCACCATCGTCGTCAATGGTGATATTTAAAATGCGAGCAGCGCGTAGAACAATTGCGGTGAGCTCTTCTTCATCGTAGAAATCGAGACGGCTCACTAAACCGAAACGGTCACGCAGAGGACCAGTAATCATTCCGGTGCGAGTAGTTGCACCCACCAAGGTAAACGGTGGCAGCGATAACCGAATAGATGAAGCCGCAGGGCCTTTGCCTACAACAATGTCTATTTGGAAATCTTCCATCGCTGGATACATAATTTCTTCAACCGACCGCGATAGGCGATGAATTTCGTCGATGAATAACACGTCGTGCTCACCGAGTTTGGTGAGAATTGCTGCAAGGTCGCCAGCCCGTTCAAGCGCGGGACCTGAAGTGATGTGCAATTTTGCACCCATCTCTTCAGCAATGATGCATGCCATTGTGGTTTTTCCGAGCCCCGGAGGACCCGCCAAAAGGACGTGATCGGCTGCTTGCGAACGCTGCCGCGCCGCAGTGAGAACAATACGCAAATGTTCTTTGAGCTCGCGCTGACCAATGAAGTCATCGAGGAGACGCGGACGTAACCCCGACTCTTCGCTCTCAATTTCCACCTCACGTTCCGTGTGATGCGGCGTCAATATATGCGGATCTACAAACTCGTCACGCACGTCGAGCTCCGAGAATTTGCAAGGCATCGCGCAACACCTTTTCCAAGGTGGCATCGGTCGCAGGGTTCAATTCGGACAGCACAGAACGTATTTCCTCGTTGTCGTAGCCCAACCCCACGAGCGCTTCACGCAGATCTCCGAGCGACGAAGTACCTTGTGATTCTGCTCCGCTGATATTTGGCAGGTCGAGCATGTCGAACTTGCCACGTAATTCAACGAGAAGTCGTTCAGCGGTTTTTTTGCCTACACCTGGGACCATAGTCAACGCTGCAAGATCGGATGTGATGACGATATTTTGCAAACCTTTGGGAGAGTGTGTTGCCAAAACAGCCATTGCCATTGAAGGCCCCACTCCGTGAGCCGCAATAAGAATTTGAAAGCTGTCACGTTCTTCACGCGTAAGGAAACCAAATAATGTTTGCGCGTCTTCGCGAACTTGATGATGAACATATAAAAAACAAGCCGTTGTGGGTTCGAGTTCACCAAAAACTCGTGGCGTCACCGCAACGATGTACCCCACACCCGACACTTCAACAAGCACATGGGCAGGTGCATTGCGCTCGAGCACTGTTCCGCGCAAGGATCCGATCATGAAGCAACCCTGCGTGAAATACGCGTGTTGGCCCCAGAAAGAGCAGGCGACATTGCAAGATGGCAGAGGGCCAAAGCAGCAGCATCGGCGGCGTCGGCGGGTTGCGGCAGAGAAGCCAATCCAAGGCGCGCCTTGACCATTTTTTGAATTTGCGTTTTATCGGCCTGACCCCAGCCGGCAACAGCGCCCTTCACCTGAGTAGGCGTGTATTGAGCCACCGCACAACCTGCAAGTGCAGCCAACGACAAGACGACACCACTGACCTGCGCAACGCTCATTGCTGTACGCACGTTGTGGTGAAGAAAGACCTGCTCAATAACAACAGCATCTGGAGAAAATTCAGCGAGTAGATCGGTGATGTCTTCATGCACCTGAGCAAGACGATTGGCCAGATGTTCGCTTGGTTCAGTACGAATGACCCCAAGAGCCAAAGCTTCGGCCTCGTATTTGCCCCCAGAAGTGCGCCGCAATACCGCGTAACCACACCGCGTGAGGCCCGGGTCGATGCCCAGGACAACAGGCAACGCTTGAGGAGCCTTTTCTGGTGCGAACATATGTTTGATTGTAGCCAAATAGGTTGGTGAAGTTAAGCATTTGCTGCGGAAATAGCGGCAACCAGTTCTTCCACTGGGCGAAACGTAACCCCCACAAGGGCCCTGTGCACATAGCGCACCACCCCAGAGGCGTCGATGACGAAAATACTGCGCCGTGGAATGCCAAGTGGCCCCAGAACTCCGTATGCACGGGCAACGGATTTTTCCGTATCGGCTAGCAGCGGAAACTGGAAACCGTGTTGGGCCGCAAATTTTTCGTGACTCTCGAGATCTTGCGCCGAGAGAGCAAGGACCTGCGCTTTTAACTCACTGAATTGTGCAAGTTCATTGTTGTAGCACACAAGCTGCTTGGTGCACACCGGGGTGTTGTCGCCAGGGTAAAACACAAGAACAACTGTTCTCCCTTTGTAAGCATTTAACGAGTGGGTCACATTGCCTGTGCCTACCAGTGAAAAATCGGGTGCTTGGTCTCCAACTGAAATACTCATTGATCCATCTCCGCCATAATTTCTTCCGCTATATCGAAATTTGAATACACGTCTTGAACATCGTCGTTGTCTTCCAACATGTCCATGATGCGCAGAACTTTGCGCGCATCTTCAACATCAGATACCGGAATTGACGTGTCGGACACCATGGTACTTTCCGCATCGAGCACTGTGAACTTCGCTGCTTCCAGTGCGATTTTAACGTTCCACATTGCCGATGGCTCTGTTGTTACACGCCACACATCGCCATCGCGTTCAATATCGTCAGCACCAGATTCAAGCGCGGCAGTCATTACATCATCTTCCGAGGCAGCCCCGTCGACAATGATGACGCCTCTACGCGAAAACTGCCAACCCACTGCTCCGGGCTCGGCCATTGCACCACCAAATTTCGAGAAAGCAAGGCGCACGTCTGATGCTGTGCGATTGCGATTGTCGGTGAGCACATCTACCAACATTGCAACACCGCCTGGCCCATAGCCTTCGTAGGTGATGGATTCGTAGTTCGCACCAGTTGCTTCGCCGCTTCCACGCTTAACTGCGCGATCAATAGCCTCATTTGTCATTTGTCCGGCTTTTGCCTTCAGCACAACTGTTCGCAGTGCCGCATTGGTTTCTGCGTCACCACCACCTTCACGAGCTGCAACTTCAATTTGACGAGCCATCTTGGCAAAAAGCTTTCCACGCTTCTTATCGACAGCAGCCTTTTTGTGTTTGATCGTTGCCCATTTGGAATGGCCTGACATATTCCCTGCCCTTATAGGTGTACTTGTTACCGAACGGTGCTCGCCGACGAGATCATATGGAGAAAAAGTTCATGTAATCGTACATCGCTGGTGAGTTCTGGGTGGAATGACGCGGCGAGAACATTTTGCGAAGCCACGGCTACTGGTACACCGTTGTGCACAGCAAGAATTTCTACCCCACTACCCACCTCTTCAATGATGGGAGCACGGATAAAGACTGCGGTGAAAGGAGTTTCGAGCCCTGTCACGGCAATATCGGTTTCGAAACTATTAATTTGACGCCCGTATCCATTGCGACGCACCGTGACGTCGAGAACTGAGCAACTCACCTGGTCGGGGCGCGCATCGAGTACTCGCTCGGCAAGAAGAATGAGGCCCGCACAAGTACCCATTGTGGGCAGTCCATCAGCAATGCGCTGAGTAAGAACATCGAAAACGCCACTCGACAAGAGCAACTGCGACATTGTGGTGCTTTCCCCACCTGGCAGCACCACCCCGTCGACACCATCTAGATCGTGAGGCAAACGCACTTCGCGCACTTCAACATTGAGTTGGCTCAGTGCTTTAACGTGGGCATGGAACGCGCCTTGAAGGGCTAATACTCCAACGATGGGCATGGGCTTTCGTGACCTCTACTTGAGGTCACCAACCACGCTCTGCGTAGCGCTGATTAATTTCATCCATTGCTATTCCGGTCATTGGAGCACCTAGACCGCGGCTCACCTTCGCCAAAATGCTTGCGTCACGGAAGTGAGTAGTTGCTTCAACAATGGCTCGTGCGCGTGGGGCAGGATCATCACTCTTGAAAATTCCTGAGCCAACGAATACCGCTTCCGCACCTAATTGCATTGCCAACGCTGCATCTGCAGGTGTTGCAATGCCTCCGGCACAGAACATTGGCACTGGAAGCCACCCAAGCTCGGCGACTTCTTGTACCAACGGCAATGGAGCTTGAAGTTTCTTTGCCCAATCGAATAGTTCGGCAGAATCGGCCTGCGTGATGCGCCGAATATCGCCAATAATGCTGCGCAGGTGCCGCACTGCTTCAACAATGTTTCCTGTTCCTGCCTCACCCTTGGAACGAATCATGCACGCACCTTCGCTGATGCGTCGTAGCGCTTCACCGAGGTTGGTAGCACCACATACAAAAGGAACAGTGAAATTAAATTTATCGATGTGATGAGCCTCGTCAGCTGGGGTGAGTACTTCAGACTCATCTATAAAGTCAACACCTAGTGATTGAAGAATTTGTGCTTCAACGAAATGACCAATGCGAACTTTCGCCATGACTGGGATACTCACGCTTGCTTGAATGCCTTCAATCATCTCAACGTCGCTCATTCGAGCTACGCCTCCATCGCGACGAATGTCAGCAGGTACGCGCTCAAGAGCCATGACTGCACATGCTCCGGCATCTTCAGCAATTTTTGCTTGCCCAGGAGTGACCACATCCATGATGACGCCACCCTTCAGCATTTCTGCAAGACCGCGATTCACACGCATTGAGCCGGAGTTTGAAGATGTAGAAGTCATGTCTCTATCGTACCTAGCGAGGCGTGATGTGTCTTACGGGAACTTGATTTTTGCTGGATCAGACCCTGTAGGAATATCGGCACCCTTATTGAGGCGAGGAAGTTCAATCCATGTATTGCCTGGTGTGAGCTTGACAGGAGCACCTGCAGAATCGGTGAGGGTGAAGACATCGGTTGCAAGGGCACGCGCCCATTTGCCCTTGACGAGCGATCCATTGGTGTAGATCCATGCATCGCCTTCACCCACGCTTTGTGCTTCAGGGCTGCGCACATCGGCTGCGCTCGACTTGTACACCATGTACATGACCACCACATTTTTCGCTGCAACTTGAGTTTTGTCTGCATCGAGATGCTTATCTTTGCCGCTCCATCGCATGTACGACGACGATGCTGTGTCCCACATCCACGACACTTGAACACCGTCCATCGAGAGATGCAGGCCAGCGGACGACGATGCAGAAGTTGGCATTGCATCGCTATTGCCACGGTACGCAAATTGCTGCGGCGGGCGTGAGGCACCTTTTGGAGTAAGTGTGTATATTTTTTCGGCATCGGCATACAAGTTGTGCGGAGCCTTGCGACCTGATTCTCGGCGATAACCGCCTTGTTTGTAAGCAATTAAAGCGCCCATGTTCACCAAAGGTGAATTCTTAACTGCTGAGGACACTTTGCTGTTGCCACCACTCCATACAAAAAGCGGATTCAAATAAGCCGAGAACAGCGCAACGTCTTGTGTGCGCCCACTACGAATAGGACCGACACTTGTTGGAGCATTGGTATGAAATACTGCAGCTAACCGCGTGAGTTGCTCTACGTTTTCTTCATAAACAATGTCGGCCGCATTGAGCCCCGACTGCGGGCGTGCCGCTGGATGATTATCGATCTTTGCAACAAGTGCAGGACGAATAGAAGTTGCTGCATCAGTGATAGGCAAACCAGTAAGTGGCATGACCTCTGGCGCTGGCAAGGTAGTGGTTGGCCCGGAGAGCTCTGACACCAGCGAACCATCGCCGTAACCAGGCTCGGTGTCGGAAGTTGTGGAGCTACCGCCGCAGGACGCAAGCGCTAGACCCCCAGCTACAACAAATGCCGACATGAAACGCATATTCAACTTCACTGATGACTTCAACTTTATATCTCCCGGAGTAATGCCAATCGCGTGGCTAGTGCAGGGTGCATAACTTTACTTGCTATAACTGTAGAAGACGATGCACCGCTTACCGATGAATTCGATGAGTTTGCTGAAAATGTGCTCCTTGGGTTTGCCAACCAGAGATGGATATTCAACGGATTCACACCCGATGTGACTGTTGACTCAGCAGACATTTTCTCATAAGCAGCAATGAGGCCTGGCGGAAAGCGTGTGATGCCGCAGGCCGTGATATCGGAATCAAAAACATCTTGCGTAACGAAACACGCTTCAAGTGCCTTGCGTGCCAGACCAGAAGGAATGAACTTTCCAAGCGCTGCAACTACACCAGCCGTTTCTGTTTGCAATTCGAGTCGCCCAGATTTCATTCTTGCCAAACATGCAGCAACGAGACCTTCTAATTCGATGCGCTCCATGACTCGCAATGCGCCCTCGGTGAAAACGACGTGGTTTTGTTCAACGCCAAGTGGGTCTGCGACCACATAAGCATTAACAGTTGCATCGGTTGTTACGCCAACAACTGGCACCGATACTCCAGAAACCGCACACAAGCTTTCGAGCAAGTTAAAGAGTCGAGGATGATCTTCGCTATTAATTTCTTGTGAGGTCACAAAGGAATTCATGAGAGAAAAACTCTGCGCTGCTGCTCGCCGATACACAACCAAACCAAAACCGGCCCCAAGGACAACGAAAATTGGGAGCAACACAACAAGCCCTAAGACAAGCGTCGGTATCACGCCAATAAGAACGCCGACAAAGGCCCCGAGAAGAAGAAAGTATGGCTTGAGCGAAAACCTCTTCTCCAGTTTGGCCACAGCCGCTTTGGCAGGCGAAGCAACTTTTGCTGGAACTGGTTTTGCGACAGGAGTCTTTTGAGCTGGGCGAGCCTGTTGCCGCTGAGGGGAACTGTTGCGAGAAGAAGTTGAGGGCTTCTTGCGTTGTTGGGTATTGGCCATATTTTACTTCCGCAGGAGTAGATGTTTGAAGAATGCCAGCATACGGCTCAGACGCCAACGACCCTGCGATGTGCCGGGCGACTGACGATGGGCATAGCCGTCGCCTTGCCCATTTTGCTCCATTTCCAAGGCCCTGCGATAAACAGCAACATATTTCTCGGCGAGATGACGCATAGAGGACTCATCTACTCGAATATGTCCGGCCTCAATGAGTCGTGTCGACAAACGCGAATTGGTCATCACCTTGGCTAACGCACTTGCTAAACCACGCTCGTCGCCTGGTTCAACGAGAAGTGCATCTACATCGTGCGTTGCAACATTTTGATAACCAGCAATATTACTTGCCACCACAGGAGTTCCTGCCGCCATTGCTTCAAGAAGTACCACCCCGAAAGATTCACCGTGCAGTGAAGGAGCACAAAATACGGTTGCTTCCTGCATGCGACGAATTTTTTCATCATCATTAATGCGACCCAACCACTTCACACGGGCGTCATGGGCCCATTCCCGCTTCAAACGTTCTGTGTCAGAGCCATCTGATGCAATCCACAATTCAACGTCTGATGGAAGAAATTGCATGGCTTGCAAAAGAACATCGAGACCTTTTCTTGGCTCATGGCGTCCACAGAAAAAGATCGTTGGTGTTTTTGATTTCGCGTACTTATCGGTTGACATCGCTTCTTTGACATACCGATTGATTTCGATGCCATTACCCAAAATTTCATAACTGCCACCGAGATACCGACTTGCTAAAAGTTCGGCGTCTTTCGATACTGCAACACGAATATCAATTCGCGAGGCAAGCCATCGACTTGGTTTGTTGACATACTTATAACTTGCCGAATCACCTGCAGCATGGAATGTTCCTACCGTGGGTGCAAGACGCAACATCAACGCTGTCATGGTGACACCTGGGGCAATGGGCTCGTGAAGATGAATGACATCGAATGCTTCGTCGTTTAAGGCGCGAATGGTACGCAGCGCAGCAGATGGGTCGGGAGCGATGGGGGCTACTGAACCATTCGCTGCAGTGGGAAGGCTCTTGCCCAACGGAGTGACAAATGGTTCTGGTGGTGCACCATCACACGGCCCAAGCACACGCACCTCATGGCCCATCGCCCGCAATTCACGGGCTAAACCGAGAACCTGCATTTGCACGCCTCCGGGCAACGACAGGCTGTACGGGCACATCATGCCAATGCGCAACATGGGGTCATTTTCTCCGTTCGACACATCTCTACGGTAGCGAGTATCGGGTACCGTCTCGTCATGACTTTGCATGATTCTCTTCCGTCAACGGGCCTTCCTGCGGTTTCGCTTGTTGCGAGCCCAACAAAACGCTCCACTATTTTGGAGTTAGCCAGTCGCTTGGAATCATTTGGCTTTGCCGGACTTGCTTGCCCCAGCCTGGGTGCAACCATGGGTCTGTGCGTATCTCTTGCCCACACCACCTCCACACTGCGGTACTGGACCTCGATCCAACCCATCTACTACAACCACCCTGTTGAGGCCGCGAACACTGCTGCCCACATTCATGAAGTGTCAGGCGGACGATTTGGTTTCGGCATTGGCGTCAGTCATGGCCCTGTTGTTCAACGTCTGGGTGTGGAAACAGGAAAACCGCTGTCTGATATTCGCAACTACGTAGAGGCCATGCGCGCTCAGGAAAAGTTCTCAGGCGCGCTGCCTCCTATCTACCTAGCTGCACTGCGCGACAAGATGCTCCAACTTGCTGGCGAGATCGGCAATGGCGCAATTTGGGCTAACGCATCTTTGAGCTTCACACCCGCTCAACTTAAACGGAACGAAGCACACTTAGCTTCGCCATTTTTTCTATCAAACATGATTCCTACAGTGATTGATGACGACCTTGATGCAGCTCGTGCAATTAATCGAAAAACCCTCACTGGTTACGTCACTTTGCCGAACTATAGGAACTATTGGCGCGAAGCTGGTTATCAAGAAGAAATGAATGCTGTTGAGGCATTGCTTGCTGCAGGAAAGCGAGATGAAATACCGAGCGCCATGAGCAACAAATGGCTCGACGACTGCACACTGAGCGGATCTGCAGACCGTGTACGTGAAGGAATTGCCGCCTGGTACGCGACGGGTGTTACCCCAATTGCTGTGATGTCGTCGACAACGGGTGGCCAGGCGAAAGCAATTAATGAATTAATTGCTTTGTATAGCTAACAATTGCCGCTCGCGAAGAAACTGTTCTATACGAAGTCGAATTTCATCGCGTACGCCGCGCACAAAATTGAGGTCTTGTCCGGCTGGGTCGGTAATTTCCCAATCGAGGCGTTCTTTTCCGGGCAAAATCGGGCAATCATCGCCGCAGCCCATTGAGATGACCACATCTACTTCGTGCAACATCTCCATGGTCCACTTTTTAGGTTGTTCGTCGGCAAGCGAAATGCCCAACTCTTCCATTGCGATCAGCGCCATTGGGTTCACGCTGCTCGCAGGCGCAGAACCGCCCGACAACACCACAACATTTACACTTGCCAAGCTACGCGTTAAAGCAGCAGCCATTT
>CAMBPP010000035.1 GCA_945869715.1 Bifidobacterium breve | reverse complement strand
CTCTCGTCTCCATTTGCTCCCATCATTTCGATTTCTGCAACGCCCTCAGCAAGTCGAAGAGCCGTTTCTAAACTGTCTGTCAGTCGACGAGAGATGTTCGCTTTTTTCACCAAACGGTCTATGACAACTTCAATGGAATGTTGCTCATAGCGAGCTAAGCGCTTTTCCTGTTTTAAAAAATCTGCGATATCAACGAGCTCCCCGTCGACCCGCGCACGCACATAACCCTGACCAGCAAGTTCGCCCAATAATGTGTCATACTCGCCCTTACGACCGCGTACAACAGGCGCAAGAACTTGGAAACGCGTTCCATCTGGGAGTTGTAGAACACGGTCGACAATTTGCTGCGGAGTTTGCCTCTTCAGGGCAGTGCCATCTTTCGGGCAATGCTGAACCCCAATGCGGGCATACAACAAACGCAGGTAGTCGTATACCTCTGTGATGGTTCCCACAGTTGATCGCGGGTTACGTGAAGCCGACTTCTGGTCGATGGAGATGGCTGGAGACAAGCCCTCAATGTGATCTACATCTGGCTTATCCATCTGGCCGAGAAATTGTCGCGCGTAAGCACTGAGGCTTTCTACGTATCTGCGCTGACCCTCTGCATAAATGGTGTCAAAGGCCAAGCTCGATTTACCCGAACCCGACAACCCTGTGAACACGATAAGCTTATCGCGCGGTAGTTCGACGCTGACATTCTTCAAGTTATGCTCGCGGGCACCTCTTACGATGATTTTGTCAGCCATTGCAGCGAGATTACTTACATATGGGGAAGTTTGCTAACCCGCGTCGCGTAATTCCCGCTTCAGTTCATTGACCTCATCACGTAAGCGCGCCGCGTACTCAAATCGCAGGTCTCCAGCAGCCTCGTTCATCTCTTCTTCAAGGGTTTGAATAAGACGCAACATTTCCTGCTCGGGCAACGACCTCAATTCACGTTTCACCTTGTCGCGTTCTCGGTCTTTGCGCTGACCCTTACCAGGAACAGGCGCTCCACTGTCTGGACGCAACAAATGCAGAATGTCACCCACTGCCTTGCGAATGGTCTGAGGGTTAATGCCATTGGCAAGGTTGTATGCAACTTGTCGCTCACGACGCCGTTGAGTTTCGCCAATGGCTGCGGTCATTGCCTTAGTCATCTTGTCGGCATACATCACTACTTGCCCGTCAACATTTCGAGCTGCGCGCCCGATCATTTGAATGAGCGATGTTTCGCTACGCAAGAACCCTTCTTTATCGGCGTCCAATATAGACACAAGAGACACTTCCGGAAGGTCGAGACCCTCACGCAGCAAGTTAATTCCTACGAGAACGTCAAATTCCCCAAGGCGTAGGGCTCTTAAAATTTCAATTCGTTGAATGGTGTCAATATTTGAGTGCAAGTAACGCACACGTAAACCTTGTTCAAGCAGATACTCGCTGAGGTCTTCAGCCATCTTCTTGGTGAGTGTTGTTACAAGAATTCTGTCGCCGCGCTCAATGCGGTCATTCACCATCTCAACGAGGTCATCGATTTGACCTTTAGTTGGTTTCACAATTACTTCAGGGTCAACGAGCCCTGTTGGCCGCACAATTTGCTCAACAATGCTTTGTGATTCCGCCAGTTCAAACTTTCCAGGCGTTGCCGACATGAATATTCCCTGATGCAAACGTTCCATTACCTCTTCGAAACGCAGTGGACGATTATTGATTGCCGATGGGAGACGAAAACCGTGTTCCACGAGGTTTGACTTGCGACTGAGGTCTCCCGCGAATTGCCCATGTAACTGTGGAATTGCCACGTGGCTTTCATCGATGACCAGCAAATAATCTTTCGGGAAATAATCAAGAAGGGTGAAGGGTGGCTCCCCTGGTTCACGGCCATCAATGTGCATTGAGTAGTTCTCGATACCGTTGCAGTAACCCATCTCTTGAATCATCTCGAGGTCGTATTGAGTGCGCATACGCAAACGTTGCGCTTCCAGCAGTTTCCCCTGTGACTCAAAAACCGCTAGTCGTTCTTGAAGCTCCTTCTCAATGCCAATAACAGCACGACGCATCCGTTCGTCGCCTGCTACGTAGTGCGTTGCGGGGAACACAACAACTTCCGTCAGTTCGCTGAGGTTTTCGCCCGTCACCGGGTCGATTGTGGTGATGCGGTCAACAGTGTCGCCAAACATTTCCACTCGCAAAACATTTTCGTCATATGCCGCGTGAATTTCGATGGTGTCACCGCGCACGCGAAAATTTCCTCGCCCAAGTGCGATATCGTTTCTATCGTATTGCAATTCAACAAGGCGCTTCAAAATGCTGCGCTGGTCGTAATCGACGCCGGTATGCAATTCAAGCAGTTGCCCGCGATATTCCTCTGGGTCGCCCATTCCGTAAATACAACTCACGCTCGCCACCACAATAGTGTCGCGTCGTGTGAGGAGCGCGGCTGTTGCCGAGTGCCTCAGGCGGTCAATTTCATCGTTGACCGATGAGTCTTTCTCTATGAAAGTATCGCTCGACGCTATGTATGCCTCGGGCTGGTAGTAGTCGTAATAGCTAACAAAATACTCAACGCGGTTATGCGGAAAAAACTCTCGCATTTCTTGTGTAAGCTGCGCAGCCAAACTCTTGTTCGGAGCAAGAATTAGTGTCGGGCGTTGAACCTTTTCAATGGTCCAGGCAATAGTGGCCGACTTACCCGAACCTGTAATACCTAAAAGAGTTTGAAACTTCTCTCCACGTTCTATACCTGCAGAGAGTTCTGCAATCGCCCGAGGCTGATCGCCTGCAGGCGAATAATCAGACACGACCTGGAAGGAGTGCCGAGCCTCTGTCATTTCTTCACATTAGGACGTATTTGCTTGCCCGCGTCTGGTGCAGCTGCAGGAAGTTGCTGCATCCAAGTCCACACTTCATCGACTTGTTGACAAAGAAACTCAACATCATTCGAGTTGTCTATGACTTTGTCGGCAATTGACCGACGGTCTTCCCTGGATGCCTGGCGTGATACGCGTGCCTCGGCGTCGGCAATGGTCATACCACGAGCGCTCACCAAGCGATTGACGGCTATCTCAACGGGCACGTCGACAACAATGACTCCACACAAGCCCTCGCGCGGGTTCTCAAAGAGCAAAGGGATGTCGAGCACAACTACGTTGTTGGTGCTTCTTTGCTCTTCGATGCGCCTGTTCATTTCTTTACCAATGGCAGGATGCACAATTCCGTTAAGGGTCTTTAAAGCCTCGGCATTACCGAATACTTTGTCGGCTACTGCTTGCCGGTTTAATGAACCGTCATCGTTGCAAATTTCGTCGCCGAATGCTTCCGCCATAAGACGCAAAACCTCGGTGCCTGGTTGCTGTAATTCACGAGCAACCGCATCTGCGTCGACGATGATGGCTCCGCGATCAGACAACATCTGCGACACCGTGGACTTACCGGAGCCAATTCCGCCGGTCAGACCCACAAGTATCATGTTGTTGAAAAATTACTCAGCAGGAGCAGCTGGTGTTTCTTCAACTGCGACGGCAACTTCAGCTACTGCTTCTGCAGGTGGCGCCTCGCCCTCGCCGTACTCTTTATAATAGTCGGCCCACGCAGCTTCGCGTTCTGCATCGTCGCCGCCAACCCAGTTGCCTTGTTCATCAACTTCAAAGTGGCTGCGGTACTCTTCGGCAAGTTCTCCGCCTTCGGCAGCTTGCTTGATAGAAATGCTGATGCGTCGACGCGCAAGATCGAGGTCGATAATTTTGACCCACAACTCTTCGCCGGGGGTAACCACTTGCTCTGGTGAATCGACATGGTGAGCCGACATTTCCGAGATGTGGACAAGACCTTCGATGCCATCGCCAACTTGAACGAAACCACCAAATGGAACCAGTTTTGTGACGCGACCATAAACGAGCTGACCCACTTGATGTGAGCTAGCGAATTCTTGCCATGGATCTTGCTGTGTGGCCTTCAACGACAAGCTAATGCGTTCGCGGCTCATGTCTACATCGAGAACCTGAACGGTTACTTCGTCGCCGATAGCAACAACTGAACCTGGGTGATCGACGTGCTTCCATGAGAGCTCTGATACGTGGATGAGTCCGTCCATGCCGCCCAAGTCGACGAATGCACCGAATGCAACAACACTTGACACGATTCCGGTACGAATTTCGCCTGGCTTGAGATGCACGAGGAAGTCGTCGCGCTGCTCTTTTTGTGTTTCTTCAAGGAAACCACGACGCGACAACACAACATTGTTGCGGTTGCGATCAAGTTCAATGATTTTCGCTTGCAAAACCTTGCCCATGTACGGCTGAAGGTCGCGAACGCGACGAAGTTCAACGAGTGATGCTGGCAAAAATCCGCGCAGTCCGATGTCGACAATGAGGCCGCCCTTGACGACTTCAATGACGAGACCTTCAACCATGCCGTCGACTTCTTTAACTTTCTCAATGTCGCCCCAGGCACGCTCGTACTGAGCACGCTTCTTGGACAACAATAAACGACCCTCTTTATCTTCGAGGGTTAACACCAATGCTTCAATGCGCTCACCAAGGGAAACAATTTCACTTGGGTCAACATCGTTGCGAATAGAGAGTTCACGCAAAGGAATAACACCTTCGGTTTTGTACCCAATTTCCAACAACACTTCATCGCGGTCAATTTTGACAACCGTTCCGGAAACGAGCTGACCATCTTTGAGTTCCACCATGGTGCCTGCAATGGCATCGGCGAAAGATGTGTCGCTTGAAGTGATTTGGCGTGGAGTGTAGTTACCTTCTGCGTCGTAGGTGCCAAAGGGAGCAGAAGAGATAGTGGTGTCGGACAACGGGGAATTCACTTTCAAAAGGGACGGTGATCGGTGGATAGGACTATGAAAACCTATCACCGAGAAGCAAAAACAAGAAACTCCGCGGTTTCCGTGCTCGGAGGCGCGTGCCCGTAGTCCCCTGGTTCGGCGGCAAAAACCCGAATCTGGTCTAACCCAACCTGTCGACACAGCAGGCGCAGCTCACGAGGGGTGTAGCACCCGGTATGCAGTGAAACTTCCTTCATTTCACCTTGTGGATTACGAATTTCTGTCAACTCAGACGACACACCTGCGTCGGCATCGAACTGGGCCTCTGTGTGGTATTTCACCGCAAAATAGGCATTAAAGGCAGACAGCACAAGAATTCCATCTGATTTTAAAGATTCAGCCATGCCCTTCAACACCAGCTCATCTTCACTGTTTTGACGCATGAGCCCAAACGCACCCTGGCATAGGCATATGACCACGTCAAAGGCCCCACGAGAGCACTCAAGGAAAGGAATGAGGCGAGCATCATGTCGATGAAAGGACGCCAAAGAAGCTAATCCTTCACTTTCTGCAGCCTGTGCAGCAAGGTCAATAAACGTCTGAGAAATATCGATTCCCACCACTTCAATTCCCCGCCGTGCCAGCTCTAAGGCATGTCGACCGGGTCCACAGCCCACATCGAGCACCCGCATTCCAGACACGAGATGCAGTTCAGACATGATGAAATCAATTTCTTGGCGCGTTCCCTTGGTGAAGGAATACCTTAAGTAGGCGGAGCCCAAGTGATCTGCAATGGGTTCAAACCAATGGGCGGTCATCTACTTCGCCTCAGACCACGTATGACCCCATGCTGAATTCACTTCGAGAGGAACTTTCAATTCAGTGGCATGACACATGATGTTGAGCACGAGTTCGTTCACCGCTTCTTTTTCCGCGCTAGGTGCTTCAACTATCACTTCATCGTGCACCTGAAGCACAAGCCGACTTTCAAAATTCCCCTTTTCTAAAGCTTCGTCAATTCTCACCAAAGCAACTTTGAAAATATCGGCGGCAAGACCTTGAATACCCGCGTTCATTGCTTGACGTTCACCGGCTTGCCGCACGCGGAAATTATCGCTGCGCAATTCTGGAATAGGCCGACGGCGCCCGAAAAGCGTGACTGTCCCTTCGTTTTTGCGCGCCTCAACAACCGTGTCGTCCATGTACTGGCGTACGGCTGGGAACGCATCGAAATAGGCATTGAGTATTCCAGTTGCCTCTTCAACCCCAACAGCTAATCGCTGCGATAAACCGTAGGCCTCCATGCCATAGGCGAGACCGTACGACACCATCTTTGCCTGCGATCGCTGATCGTGCGTAACGCTTTTCGGGTCGACACCGAATACTCGCGCGGCTGTGGCGTTGTGAATATCAATTCCATCAATAAATGACTGAATAAGACCGGGATCATTTGCGAGGTGGGCAATGCACCGCAATTCAATTTGGTTGTAGTCAGCCACCATCAGTTCACACCCAGTGCGCGCAACGAATGCTGTGCGAAAGATTCGGCCCGATTCGGAACGTACTGGAATGTTGTGCAAATTCGGATTCTCGCTACTCAGACGACCTGTACGCGCCACAGCTTGCTGAAATGTGGCATGAATGCGTTCGTCTTTTTGAACAGCGTCGAGCAGACCTTGCCCATAGGTTCCGCGCAATTTCTCAACTTCGCGATACTCCAAAAGTGGACTAATGAATTCTGGCCATTCCCCGCGAAGCTTTTCTAAGGTTGCGGCGTCGGTACTGAACCCGGTTTTTGTTTTCTTGCCCGGAGTTAGTTGCCGATCTTTGTACAACACCTCTTGCAACTGCGTAGGTGAGTTGAAGTTGATGGGACGCCCAACTACTGCAAGCAATGTTTCACTGAGCGCACTCGCCCGACCAATGAGGTCATTGTTGATATTTCTCAGCGCGGCAACATCTACCCCGATACCCAAGGTTTCCATTTTTGCCAGAACACGGATGAGGGGATGTTCAATATCTTCGTACAGCGACAGCATTCCCGACTCGTCTAACGCAATACGCAAGGGCTCAAAAATTACACGACAAGCTTGAGATTGCACGACTGATGCCGAAGCATCTGGCGAGTCAGCGGAGCCTCCAAAATCGAGTTGCCCGGAATCGACAACCGACAACACCTGTGGCAACACATGCTCCGTGTAGCGCTCCAAAAGTCCACTCAAAATATGTGCGCCCTCGACCGGGTCGATGAGATAGCCAGCAATGGCTACGTCAAAAGTAATTGCTTGAAGATCTATATCTTTCTCAAGCAGGGCTCGTAGCAGCGGCTTTGCATCATAGGCAATTATTGATGCGCCATTTTCCACGCAACCATGCAACTGCTCTGTTAGTTGCGCCAACGATGCGTTGTCGTACTGCCATGACATGCTGCTCGTTGCCACCACAACGCCAATGAGTTCTGATTGCTTTTTGTGATCTCTCCACACTGCCGAGATGCCCAAAAGATTCTCTTGCCCAAGAGCAATGAACGAATCGCTGAGCATGTCTTTCAATACAACCGTTGACGCGCAAGAAAGGGCAGCATCACTCACGGAAGTTTGCATGGCCTTTGTTGATTCACCAGTAGATGATTTCGAAGTAACCCAGGGCGAGAAGGCATCTATTAGCCTCTTTTTCATGGTTCGCATTTCCAAGAAATCAAGCAAACGATCGAGCTGGTC
Source organism: Bifidobacterium breve (assembly GCA_945869715.1). Classification (GTDB taxonomy): domain Bacteria; phylum Actinomycetota; class Acidimicrobiia; order Acidimicrobiales; family Ilumatobacteraceae; genus F1-20-MAGs119. The sequence continues at coordinate 4,482 of CAMBPP010000035.1, read as the reverse complement.
AATGTGTGGCGTCGGAATGACATCAGTATCGGAAAGAGTGATGTCGAGATCGTCTCTCAACACCATGATGGAGGCATTGCGCAGTACACGATCGCGACTCTCTTCAAGCGAGGCACAAAGCTTTGGCGTTTGTTTGCTTGCATTATCGAAAATATCTTCCAAAGACACGTGCGAGTTCACCAACTTGGCTGCTGTCTTTTCTCCTACTCCTGGTGTGCCTTCGAGGTTGTCGCTTGGGTCGCCGCGCAAAGCCGCATACTCCACATACCGATTCGGATGCACGCCAGTGCGCTCTAAAATTCCGGCTTCGTCATAAATGGCGTAATCGCTCACACCACGTTTGTTGTACAACACCCTCACGTGTGGGTCACAGACCAGTTGATAGCTATCGCGGTCGCCAGTAACGATGAGCACATCATTTCCGGCTTCTTTGCCGCGCCGAGCGATGGTGGCAATGAGGTCATCCCCTTCGAATCCAGAAATATCGATTGTATGAACACCGAGGGCATCGAGAAGTTCGCGAATGACACCTAACTGCTGCCGCAATATGTCGGGAGCAGCTTCTCGCTGAGCTTTGTACTCGGGAACCGCTAAATGACGAAAGGTGGGTTCAGGCCTGTCGAAAACAACAACGATTCCGTCGGGGCGATGTTGTTTCAACAAGTTCGACAGCATTGACGCGAACCCAAAGACAGCATTAGTTACCTGCCCGCTCGCCGTGGCCATGTCGGTGGGCAGTGCAAAAAAAGCACGATACGCCAGCGAGTTACCGTCCAAGGTCATGAGTGTCATAGGTACGTCTTTCTACAGCGCTACTTCGCCAGCCAAGACACGCTCGGCGACATCACGCATTTTACACCTTGTGCTCATGGCGGTTCTTTGCAAATAGAGATAAGCATCGTTTTCAGTCATCTTCCATTGCGACACCAACACACCTTTGGCTTTTTCAAGCACTTTGCGTGTTTCTAGTTGCTCTTCTAAAGCACCAACTTCCGCGTTCAATAACTGTAATTCTCGGAACCGTCCGAGCGCCACCTCAATTGCCGGAACGAGATCTGTTCTTTGAAAGGGTTTCACAATGTACGCCAATGCCCCTGCGTCACGCGCACTCTCAATAATTTCTCTCTGACTAAATGCTGTCACCAAAATAACGGGACACAGTTTTTCAGCGCTAATTATTTTGGTTGCTGCCACACCATCACGACCAGGCATTTTGATATCGAGAATTGCCAAGTCGGGCTGCAGTTCCCTAATGAGCGCAATTGCATCATCACCATTAGCTGCCTCGCCAACGACCTCATAACCCTCTTCAATGAGAGTTTCACGCAAGTCGAGACGAATGATGGCTTCGTCTTCTGCAATAACAATACGAATGGTCATGATGTCAGTCCTATCGATGGTTCTTTGGAAGTTTGTCGAGCAGTTCATCTTGACGTACTTGCAATTCCTTAATACTGCCGCGCAACTCATCGCAGTATCTTTTTAACGCATCGCTGTGGGCCTTTGCTTGACGGTATTCATATGAAGCATCTGGAGTTTCCGCAACCAAAGAACGCAATTCCTGATCGTTCGTTTCTTCTTCCATAGCGGAACACTGCTCTTCGGCCACGAGCAGTTTCTCGCGAGCAACACGCAATCGATTTCCCAATTGCGCCAGACGCCGTTCAAGAAAAAATGAAGCCACAATAAGAGTGTAGAGATTGCGCGACCCGCATCGCCCCAAGAGATGCGTAAGGCACCCAAAATGGGATACTTGCGCTACAACGTGCCCGAGGTGGGAGTCGAACCCACACGTCCTTTCGAACAACGGATTTTGAGTCCGCCGCGTCTGCCATTCCGCCACTCGGGCAAGTAACCAATTACGAGCCTGCATCGTACAAGGCGATACGGGGAATCCTGCCGACTGCCTCCCGAACGTCTAACCTCTCCCTAATGCTCGCTTTTACATTTCCCGGCCAAGGCTCTCAGCGCCCCGGTATGGGCCGCCCTTGGGTCGATCACGACAGCTGGGAACTCGTTGAAGAAGCCTCGTCGCTATCAGGCAAGAACGTTGCGCGCCTCTTGCTCGATGCAGATGCTGAAGAACTTAAAGACACCAGAAATGCTCAGCTCACCACCTACGTTTCCAGCCTTATGGTCTTAGACGCCGTTGAACGGCTTGGTATTGAACCAAGCTTTTGTGCAGGTCATAGCCTTGGCGAATACACCGCACTAACAGCAACTGGCGCCCTCGGCTTTGAAGATGGCATTGCGTTAGTAGTGGAACGAGCTGCCGCAATGCACGACGCCGGGAATGAGAATCCTGGAACCATGGCCGCAGTACTTGGTCTCGACGACGAAGATGTTGAAATTGCATGTCGACGGGCAGACAGCGATGTGTGGGTAGCCAACTTCAATGCTCCCGGACAAGTAGTAATTGCTGGGTCACCCAGTGGCGTTGCTGCTGCAACAATGCACGCGAAAGAACTCGGTGCAAAAAAAGTAATGCCCTTGCAGGTATCGGGTGCATTTCATACTCCCTTCATGACAGCAGCACGCGACCGCTTGCGCTTGGCCATTGCCTCTGCTCAACCTCGCGACACCGAAGTCGCCGTCATTTCTAATGTCGATGCTCTCGCCCACAGTTCAGGAGAAGAATGGGCCTCTTTGCTCTCGGCGCAGCTATCTAGCCCCGTGCGCTGGAAGCATTCACTTCTCACCATGGCCGAACTTGGTGTCACCGGATTCGTTGAACTAGGTCCAGGTGGAGTTCTCACAGGCATGGCCAAGCGCACTGTTAACAACGCCCGCACGATGAGCGTTTCCACTCCTGACGAACTCGACAAACTCATTGATTGGGTAAATAAGAGTCTCTCCACAGCACCAGCACCTCTTGAAGGCGAGCACCTCTTTGCTGTTGAGCGTCTTATTGTGAGCCCATGCGCAGGCGTATTTAGCGTCGATACCGCGCACCCAGCAGGAACGGTCATCGCTGTTGGCGAAATTCTTGGCACTGTTGCCGACGAAGAAGTACGCAGCCCTTTTGCAGGAATTTTGCAAAGCTTTATCGCTGTGGAAGGTGAACGAGTTACTCATCGTCAACCCATAGCCTGGCTACGGAGCAACTAGACCGCAATGCCACGTACACCCGCACATGTGAGAGGCGCGAGCATTACTGGTTGGGGCCGCGCTCTTCCCGACAATGTTGTCACCAATGTCGATCTTGAGAAATCACTCGACACCAACGATGAATGGGTTCGTGAGCGAACAGGAATTGTGAGCCGCCATATTGGAGGAAGTACCGCTTCTTTGTCTATTGAAAGTGGATCCAAGGCACTTGCAATGGCTGGTGTTTACCCCAGCAGCATTGATGCATTAATTCTCGCCACTACTACTCCCGACAGAACAGTTCCTGCCACTTCGGCGAATGTTCAAAATGGGCTCGGGCTCTCTTGTGGAGCGTTCGATGTCAACGCAGCATGCAGCGGATTCGTTTATGCACTAGTGAATGCATACGGACTCATAGCTATGGGGGCGGAAAAGGTTCTTGTGATAGGCACCGACACTTTGTCGCGCATTACCGACTGGACCGACCGCAACACCGCAATTCTTTTTGCCGACGGCTCAGGAGCCGCTGTTGTTGAAGCTCACGACGGGCCAAACAACCTTTTGTCTTGGGATATAGATGCCGACGGTTCTGCTGAAGATATTTTGTACTGCGAAGTGGGCGGCAAAATACACATGGACGGGAAAGAAGTTTTTCGTCGTGCAGTACGCATCATGGTTGATTCTGGTCAAAAATCTCTCGATGCCGCCGGCATCACTGCGACCGACATTGCTCTCGTGGTTCCGCATCAAGCGAACATCCGAATCATCAATTCTGCTTGCGAAAAGCTTGGCTTTCCTCCTGAAAAGTGCATCACTGTTTTACACGAAACAGGAAATACATCATCGGCATCTATCCCCTTGGCTCTTTTCGATGCCGCAGATAACGGTCGCCTCAAAGATGGCGATCTTGTTTTACTCGTCGGTTTTGGTGCTGGCATGACCGCCGCAAGTTGTGTCATCAGGTGGGGCAACTAATGTCGCGAGTAGTTTTTATTACGGGTGGGTCCAAAGGAATTGGCGCTGCGTGTGCGCGTCGTTTCATTGCCGAGGGAGACAAAGTTGCCGTTACATACAACTCATCACCTGTTCCCAAGGAACTCACCGATCTCGGCGTTGTTGCAGTACGATGTGATGTCACTTCAACAGCATCAGTTGATGCAGCTTTTACCGAAGTTGAGTCGCAACTAGGCAATATTGAAATTCTTGTGTCGAATGCAGGCATCACGCAGGACGGGCTGCTCTTGCGTATGAGCGAAGAGAACTTCACCAGCGTGATTGATGCAAATTTGACCGCCGCGTATCGGGTGTCGAAACGTGCGTCTCAAAATATGTTGCGTGCGCGCAGTGGGCGAATAGTGCTCATCTCGTCAGTCGTAGGTCTTTTAGGTTCCGCGG
>CAMBPP010000034.1 GCA_945869715.1 Bifidobacterium breve | reverse complement strand
ACCAGTGCTGTGCTCTGAGTTCAGTTATGCAGGTCGCACTTGACTTCTTCAGTTTACTGATGACGTGGTTAGACATTTGGTGTGCAGTGGCATCGAAGTTGCCATTCAATGACTCCACGTTGGTACGCCATTGTTTTGCCGTGAGGGTGGTGGGTGGTTTCCCGGAGAAGGAAGAGAAGTCGAATTCACATTCATCGGTGAAACATGTTTCATAAAGATCCCATTGGCGATGATCAATACCCATTGCATATTTATAACTCACTTGAATGATGTCGTAGCGGGCAGACAACTTCTGAGATTTTTCATTTTTCATAGTCGTTTACTCTTTCCTTGCTGAGCCAACACAAGGTGTTGCTAATGAGTTTGCGGTAGTGGTCGTTGTTGAAAGCGAGAGGCCCGTCACCTGGTTGCAGGTAAACAACAGTGCTCATTTCATATTTGTGAGTCCACGCAACAAGTCTCGATTCATCTTGATGAAACCAGTCCCCTTGATCTTCGCGTCGGATAGCGGCATATGCAGATGAAAAATTTGATGAGTCACCTGACGCACGGGTTGAAATGAGAGCGGTCACTTCACTTTCAAAGATAGGGCAGAGGTATGTCTCATCGGTGAGTTCAAAAGATTCCGGTAACCCTTCGCAAATAGGATGCGAAGGAAGAAGCACATCGAACACCTGGTGCACAGGGTTTGCCCAGCCACTATCTATGTAATCTTTACCACGCAGTTCAGCAGGCACATAGTGAAAACGGCCTTTTAGTATTTCCGCGAAAAGGGGCCAAGTGGGCCACGATGCAATGGCGTGATGCATTGCCAAGATAGGGATTCCTAAATGTGTAAGTCTCTGCCAAGCTTCGGTCACTTCTGTTGATGGATCCACTAGGTCGGGTTCGCTACCACGGTTGAATTGAATTCCGGGAAGATCGTAGAGGGCTAATACGCCGCCTTCTCTATGCATTTTCTCGATTGCATTTGTGGTGAAGAGAGCAGCAGCTTCTGGCCACTTCACTACGACTGATTCAATTCCTTCCAGACTGTTGAGCATGTCACCGAACGCAATTTCGTCATATGGGTGACCACCAACAATCCAGGTAACGGCAATAGAACTCACGACAAGAGCGTAACTCGTTCTATTGGGTAGATTTCACCCGTGAGGAACCCGCGAATGAATAACTTCTTGCATCAATTAGTGCACTCTTTGTATCAACGAGTTGTGTTGTATGGGGCTATCGGAGCGCAGAATGCATCGGGCAAGAAGTTTGCTCATTTTGGAGATCGCAGCGTTATTTGCTTCCCACAAACGACAATTTTCAACGAGCAATATATTTCGATCGGCAACGACACAATGATTGGTGAGCACGTTGCTCTGTCCGCGGGAATGGTTCCGGGTCAGGAATGTGTGGTCACGCCGGTCGTTAGCATTGGAAATCGGTGCTTAATTGGCCGCGGCAGTGGCATTGTTGGCCACTTCTCAATACTTATTGAAGACGATGTATGGACGGGGCATTACGTTTACATCACAGATCAAAATCACGGTTACGAAGATATCTCCCGACCAATTTCGCAACAGAGTCAACCCGAGCGCGCGGTACGCATCGGAAAAGGCAGTTGGATTGGACATGGGAGCGTTGTTCTCCCGGGGTCAAATATTGGTGAACACGTGGTCATTGGAGCACAGTCGGTTGTTAGCGGTGTGATTCCCGATTATTCCGTGGCCGTTGGCGCACCAGCGAGGGTAATTAAGCAATACCGCGAGGGTGAAGGTTGGGTTTCTATACCGAGAGATCAATAGGCGGAGCGCAACTCGGGGCCGCATTGTCTGCCGCAAATGTTGCAATTTTTTCGCTAATGGGCAGGCCCTCCGTCACGGTTTCCGAGAACGGTTCATTCACCCCAGTGCGAAGGTCATCTGCATATTCACGCCGGTCTTGAATATGAGTACGGTAATCGGACAACCACAGTGGCACTAGGGCCTGTCCCTTGGAATCGGAAACGGACAGTGCTGCTAAGGAGTTCACGGCACGCTCTAGTGAGTCTGTTGCCTTGTCAATAATTTGAGCACGTTCGGCTAGCGCGTTATCTCCAGAATCTTTTACTTTGCGTAGATCAATAAGCGACAAACGCTCTTTTTCGGAAACTGCACAAATTTGCTCCGCATTAGCCTTCCAAGATTCGTCACCAATTTTATTGATGGATTCTTTGCTCGCAAAAAAGAGAGCGTAAATCCACATCGCTCCTATAAGGAAACAAGAGACGATGATTATGGGATTAAATATGCGGCGCATCTGAATGAGGTCATTTCTTATTATTTGGAAGTTGGACGATAAAAAAGAGCGAGATGCAGAGTAGAACCTGCGACTGCTATTGCCGCACAGAGAGCGAACGAGATCCATCCGTTAGTGAATACGTCGAGAGCATGATCGAGTGAGAATTTACCCGAACCCGTCGTCGCTAGAGCCAGTGCCGTCATGATGATAAAGCCACAATATTCCCAACCTTGGCCTTCATTGAAAATGAAAAACCCACACTTGCGATGGGAGACAACAATTGCGACAATCATCGTGGAAATAAGTGCAGCACATGCGAGAGGTGTGAAGAGCCCGAGAATGATGAAGAGTCCACCGAACGTTTCGGTTAAAGCTGCTAGGAGCGCTTGTCTCGCTGGATGGCGCATACCGATTGAGGCAAACCACTGACCAGTTCCGTTGAGGCTCGATTTGCTCTTCATCTTGTTTAAACCATGAAGAATAATCATTCCGCCAAGGGCAAGTCGTAGTAGTAACGAAGCAAAATCAGTAGACGACATGAACCCACGTTAGATGTTTTGGTGCACCTACGACAACGATAGGAGACATAAACTAATAAATATGTTGCGCAAATCACTGTATACCGTAACGCTGGTTGCATTCGTTTTGCTCACAGTGAGTTGCAGCGCAGGCGCAATTCAGAAAAACGCACTTTGCCAGCGATCTAGTCGCCTCGATACAGCCAATGACAACACTGGCAACATGCCTCAGTCCTTTGGTTCTTATACGGGTCTCTCGTTGAAGTCACAATTGATTGATGATCTTGACGCAATGACAGTCGCAAAAGACGTTGGACCAAAATCACTAGATGCTGACTTCGCATACCTCATTAGAGTGAACCAATCTTTATACGATGCGATGTCCAATTTGTCGTGGGATTCTGCTGTCGCAGCAACTAATAGTTCCATAGATGAGGTTCTTGGCGAATTTGCAACAATTACGACAACAAGACACATAGCACGTGTTTCAGAATACTTGCTTAAAAACTGCGAGTCTGAAGTGCAGAATAACATTGCTCCTCCAGACAGCGTTGTTGAAGTAATTGCTACATCTACATCGCTCTTGTCGATCGTGAATGATCGCATCAATCCAGATCCACCGGCAATGAGTGAGAATATTTCGTTAGGGCTCACCATTGCAGAGTCTTTGGGCATCGAAGTGACCAATGATGTCGCAAGATGTTTAGGCGAAAAAGCTCAATTAATTTCTCAAACTCAGACAAACGGCAATGACATGCAAAAAGCGTTTAACCCAATATTTGCTGCCTGTGGTCTTGACGTCACTGCAACTACTTCGAGTGGTTAGAACCTAAGAATTTGGATCTACCAAGATCTTGACCGCACTCGATGGATTATCGGCGAGTAGTTCAATAGCGGCGGGGAGTTCTTCTAGAGACACCGTTTTGTCGTGTAGTGGTTCTACAAGAATACGACCATCTGCAATGAGGTTCATTACATCTGAAAATTCATGGTGCATATAACCAAGAGAGGAAATAACAGTTGCTTCTTTCAGAAGCCAGGTGTGGGGGTTAATTGTGGCAGTACCGCTAGCGAGCCCTACTAGGTTGACAACTCCGCCTCTGCGAATCATGTCGACAGCCGACTGGATTGTTGGAGGAATGCCGGCACATTCAAAAATAAGGTCGGCACCTTTGTGTGAATAGCGTTCTTTTGCTTCTTCTGGCGTTATTGCCTCGTGCGCCCCAACCGCAAGGGCTTTCTCTCTGCGCAAGGCATTGGGCTCAATAGCAACAACTCGGCCGGCTCCAGCAGCGTTAGCAGCTTGCAAGGTAAGCAAACCAATGGGACCGCAACCCTGCACCACAACTTCTTGATCGGGTCGCGGAAGCGTGCGCATGACCGCATGATATGCAACCGTAGCCGGTTCAACAATAGATGCCTGTGAAGCGCTGAGAGCAGCGTTGGTTTTTACTAGTCGCATTGCATCGAGTGCTATGCGAGGCGCAAAACCACCATGAGGTGGCGCAAGGGGGTCTCGTCCAATCATTCCCAAAAAGGCATACATGCAATAACCACTTTGGCCACCTAAACACTGTGGGCACCTACCACAGGCTGGTGCGATGCCACACACAACGCGGTCGCCCTCACCAATATGACGAATTTCTTTTGACACTGCTGAAACGGTGCCCGAAAATTCGTGACCACAAATTGCAGGGTTGTAGGGGTCGTGTGAGAGAAACCCATGAAGATCTGTGCCGCAGATGCCGCAACTGTCTACATGAACTACTGCTTTGCCCTCAGAGACAACTGGTTCGGGCACATGGACAATAGTGAATGTTCGATGACCTGTAACGAGACCAGCTTTCATGGTTTAGAACTTGATGCGCTTTGTGTATCCACCATCAACGGTTACGTTGCTACCTGTTACCAAGCTTGCAGCAGGCGATGCAAGGAAAGCTACGACGTTTGCAACTTCCTGTGGTTCACCGAGACGCTTAATTGGCATTTTCGCAACGATGGTATTGTAGAAATCTTCCATGTTTTTCTTAATGGTGTCCCAGTTGCCGCCATCAAAATAGACCGGGCCTGGTGAAACAATATTGACGCGAATATTTTTTCCGGCAAGAGACTGAGCCAAGTTGTTTGCATATGCAGTCATTGCAGCCTTCATTGGGCCAAAACTTCCTGGTCCAGCAAATTCTTCTTGTGCTGCAATAGTTGATAAACACACAATTGAGCCGCCGCCGCCTGCTTCCATGATGGGCGCTAATACTTCTTGCGCACGCACAAGACCCAACACGTCGAGGTCAAGGTTCTTGATCCACTGTTCTTCACCACGACCTGAAGCACCAGACATGTTGTGAATAAAAATGTCGCAACCACCTAGTTGGTCACTGGCTGTCTTCAACCAGGCTTTATATTCTTCGCCGTTTGCGGCGTCGATTCCTGCGCCTACAACCTTGGTGCCGTATGCCGAGAGGGCAGTTACTGATTCACTGACATCGCCACGCGCACAAATTGCAATATCGGCGCCTTCTTTGGCGAGGAGGGTCGCGATTGCAAAACCCAATCCACGCTTACCGCCGGTAACAATGGCTTTTTTTCCACGCAATCCAAGATCCATAATTTCCCCCAGTACTAGACGACTATGTGACCCAGCATAGGGTACGAGTATGAGTCGTAGCGAAGTCGCAATAGTTACAGGTGCAGGTTCGGGGATTGGTCGAGCAACAGCGGAACTTTTCGCTTCTCGGGGATATCGGGTCGTTGTGAACGATTTATCGCCGGACAGCCTCAAATGGGTGGCTGCATCTCCAGATGCTCAATCTTTTCTCGCTTTGCCGGGTGATGTGTCTGAAGGAGACCACAACGCGGCCTTGGTGGAAGCAGCTGTGTCACATTTTGGCGGGTTATCTGTTTCAGTATTGAACGCAGGAATGGTCGGAACTTTGCCGTGGGAAGACCCAGGCGCAGTGGAAAAGTTCGAACGAATCATGGCTGTCAATGTCACCGGGGTAGTGCACGGCATTCGACACGCTGCAGAAGTGATGAAAAAGAAAGGCTCAGGTGTCATATTGGCAACTGCCTCTACATCTGGATTACGAGGAGACCCAGGCAACTACGCCTATAACGCATCTAAAGCTGCCGTGTTCAACCTCGTGCGAGCCGCCGCTGTAGACCTTGGCGGTTACGGTATTCGTGTTAATGGTGTCGCCCCAGGACCAGTGGAAACAGGTATCACCGAGCGACTCAAGGCTGTTCCTGGCGCAAAAGAGCAAATGGCTAAGCGCATTCCGCTGCGGCGTTGGGGGCAACCGAGCGAACTTGCCGAAGCTTTCTATTTCTTGGCGTCTCCAGCTGCATCATTCATCACTGGCACCACGCTGATGGTCGACGGCGGGCACTCAGCACACGCAGCGCACTTCGACTTACGCGATAAGGCATAAATGATCTAAATTCATTCCACAGTTACCAACAAGCAGGGATCATGGCAGACAAACTCATTACCAATTACGAAGATGTGACCGTTTATGGTCTCGATGCAGATGTCGAAACGCTGATGCTGTCACAGCAGAAGGAATTGACGTTTTGTTGGACCACAAAAGATGGTTCACCAATGGCTTCTATTTTGAGTTACTTCTATGCCGACGGAAAATTCTGGATGACGTCAGCTGCGCATCGTAAGCGCGTTCCGGCAATACGCCGCGACCCACGAGTTGCGTTGGTCATTACATCTTCAGGCATGGAGATGGGTGGAAGCCGTACGGTGACGTACAAAGGAACTGCACGCGTACTTGACGACGCCGATACAAAGAAATGGTTCTACAGGGCCCTTGCAGAAAGGCTGTATGAAAAATTCGGAGAAAACCGCGTCAAAGAATTCGCAATGATGCTCGATTCTCCAGACCGCATCATTATTGAAGTAACACCTGGCCTACGAGTTGGGTATGACGGCACAAAAATGGGCGCAGCCACCACAAGATCTCGTGAAGCTGGAATTCTTAAGGTCGACTAAATCTTCAGCAGATTCATGGCTGTGTCACGCGTGATGTTGTAGTCGGCCTTGCCACTTGGGCTTCTATAGACAGCGTCAACAAAAACCACGTGCCGCGGGCACTTATACGCCGCAAGAGTCTTGCGCATTTCTGTTAAAAGCTCCTCAGCCGTTATAGAGGAACCAGGAGTTCGCGAAACTACCGCAGTTACTGCGTTTCCGAAACGATCATCGGGAACTCCAACAACGGTGCAATCGGCAATGCCTTCAATAGATCTTGCTACTACCTCTACCTCTTCTGGGTAAATCTTCTCGCCACCGCTATTGATACACACAGAACCGCGTCCGAGTAGTTGCATTACACCTTGTGCGTCGATCAACGCATAGTCACCCGGGATGGTGTACCGCACTCCGTTGATTTCTTTGAAAGTTTGAGCGGTTTTTGCTTCATCTCGGTAATAGCCCTGCGGCATGGGCCCTGAAACACCTAGAACTCCTGGCACTGTGCTTCCACGGGGTAGCGGTTCCCATGTTTCATCGTTGAATGTTGTTGCATTTGGGGGAGCTATGAAAACAGCTGTAGCGATGGGGTCTTCATTTGGCGCAGTCATTGCTATTCCAAACGGGCCACCTTCACTTGCGCCAAGCATGTCAATAATGGTTGCGTTCGGCATGTACTTCTGCAGCAAAGACTTCTGATCACCTGAAAATGTTGCTCCAGATGAGGTGATGCGAATAATGCTCTCCAGATGCGGAAGCGGCTGATTGTGCTCTGCAAGAGCTTGTAGGTAACGAGTGATTGGTTTACAAAATGCGTCACCAACAATGGACAACTGGGTCACTGAATATTTTTCGGATAGATCGAGGAGTTCCTTGGGGTCAAATTTTCGTGATTTCAGAAGAATAACTTTCCCCCCGAGTACGAAACTAGACATGGCCAGAAATAAAGCGACACCATGCATGAGAGGTGCTGCGCAGAGGTTTGTTGGGCTCTTTTTTTCAGAAGCAAGTTGAGCTGCAGTTTGACCAACTTGTTGAACTGTTGTGGGAATTGGTAGGCCCAATGCGTGGTATCCAGAAAACGCAAGAACGCCGAAAAGATCTACGTGTCTCCACATTACTCCTTTGGGCATTCCTGTCGTACCACCCGTGTAGAGGAACAGAAGATCTTCGCCTGAACGTTCAATACGTTGAGCTGGCATAGCGCCGGAAATAACTTCTTCGTATTGCAGATGTCCTTTTTCCGGAATGAATTCTGGACCTACGTCGTTCACGCAGACGAGTGCTTTCAACGTGGGAACAAGATCTTTGATACCAACTAGTTGCTCGGCTAACGATGCATGATAGACGAGTATCTCTGATTCAGAATTATTGAGAATGTATGCAATTTCGCCTTGCAGGTAACGATAATTAATGTTGACTGGCGTTGCACGCAGTTTGAAAAGCGCGTATATAGATTCGATATATGCAGCATCATTAAACAAAAGCTGAGCAACTTTTGAGCCTGGGCCAACACCTTGTTGAGACAGCACTGAGGCTAGTTGTGCCGATCGCTCGTCGAGTTCTCCCCATTTAATTTCAGCATCACCAAGAACAACAGCAACGTCGTTAGGCCGTTCATCGGCGAGCGCTTCCCAAAGAGTTGCCCAGTTCACGCTGAGTTCATTTATGATTTGCGACATGCATACATACTTGCACTTAGGTAGCTAGTAATTCCACGCCTAAGATAGGCACATGCGTATTACTCTCATCCGCCACGGAGAACCCGAATGGGTAAAAGATGGACTCAACGTCGATAACCCTCCTTTGACCCTCAAGGGCCGCGAACAGGCCGAAATGGTTGCGACCTATCTTGCCGACACTCGCTTCGATGAAATTTATGTGAGCCCTTTATTGCGTGCGCAACAAACTGCAGCGCCTCTTCTTCTACAAAGTGGTCGAACAAGTGTTACTGCCGATTGGTTGCAGGAAATTCGCAACCCTATTTGGCATGGCACGCCAGTGGAGAAGGCAGTAGAGGCGTATAAAGAGGAACGTTCGCGGCCGAGTAACGAACGGTGGGGTGGCATTAACGGTGGCGAAGCGGTTTCCGACTTCGTCAAGCGAATCGATAGCGATTGTGCGCAGTTCTTACAAGAACGGCGCTACGAAAAAGTCGATAGTGAACTTCCGGTGTGGACCCATGGAAATACATTGGACAAACACATAGCTTTCGTTGCCCACGCCGGAACAAATTCTGTTGTCATTTGCCATTTACTTGGTTTGGAGCCAACACCATGGGAATGGGAGCGTTTTGTGCTGGGGCACGCCTCTATCTCTGAAGTTGAGCCACTTGCATTGTCAGATGGTGTCACTTTTTCACTGACTCGATTATCCGGCGTGGAGCATTTGCCAAAGAGTCACCGAACAGTCTGACCGCCAAGCTCCCTATAAACAAAGGTCTACCATTAATAGATGACATCGTCCGATCGTGCGCTAGACCCAGAAGCCCTGAAGCTTTTTTCCTTTAATGTGTTCTCTCAGTTATCAGGGGCTGTAACCGCGGGCATGATTCATATCGGCGACCAATTGGGTCTGTATCGCATCTTGGCGACATCTGAAGGCTTGACGAGTAGTGATATCGCGGGGGCAGCACACCTTTCTGAACGTTGGGTAAGGGAGTGGTGCGCGAATCAAGTAGCGGCGCGAATTGTGACTGCGAGGTATTCATATGAAGTGCACGAGGGTGCAGAGCACGTCGACGAAAACACAACTTACAAGCTTACGCCTGAAGCAGTAGCGGTATTGGCGAATGAAGAGCATCCAGCATTTGGCATGGGTATGTTCCATCGTCTGCCCGCTACCTTTGACAGGCTTAAAGACTTGCCCGAATCGTTTCGTACTGGTGTCGGTTTCGATTACGACGCACACGGACCAGATGGTGCAGTTGGCATTGAACGCTCTTTCGAACCATGGAGCAATGCCTTTCTCATAGATCTTGTACTCCCAACTCTGACCGGTGTAATCGACAAATTAAGAACAGGCATCAGCGTTGTAGACATCGGTTGTGGAGCTGGGTCGGCTGTGTTGCTCATGGCGAAGCAGTTCCCGAAGAGCACCTTTGTAGGTATTGATATATCTGAGCATGCGCTTGCTAGGGCGGCGGAAAAGTTGGTTCAATCGGGTCTCAGCAACGTGAATTTTATGAATGCGAAAACGTCAGATTTGCCCAATAGCTCTTCAATTGACTTCGTTACAACATTTGATTGCATTCACGATATGACGTATCCACGAAAAATGATTGCAGATATATACCGGATGTTAAAAGAAGATGGTTCATGGCTTCTCGTCGACATTAAAGCTGGCAATACGCTGCAGGAGAACGTCAGTAAAAACCCTATGGCCGCATTAATGTATGGAATCAGTGTTCTCTCTTGCATGGCTTCTGCTTTGTCGGATCACAATGGAGAAGGGCTCGGAACACTTGGTTTTCCATCACTTTTAGCTGAGGATTTCGCACGTCAAGCTGGTTTTAGTTCCTTTCAACAATTAGATATCGCACACTCTGTTAACGCCTTTTATGAGATTCGGAAATAGTTACTTCTTCTTGCAAGCATCAACTGCTTTAACGATGGGAAACGGGTTCACAGCGGCTCCACCTTTGGGGTGAACTTCGAAATGCAGGTGGTTGGTATTCGTGTTGCCAGTTGAACCAACAAATCCAATTACTTGTCCGGCCTTTACTGCAGTTCCAGCGGTAATGCCGGGAGCAATGGAATCGAGGTGGGCGTAGAAGAAGTAAGTTCCATCTGCAGTTGTAAGGCGCAATGCGTTGCCAGATAATGAACTAGTAGCAGCGTCGTAAGCTCGTGTGATGGCGCCATCGCTGACGGCGAGCAACGGTGTTCCACGATTCGCAATGATGTCAACACCTTCGTGCAGACGTGTTGCGCCCCGTGCCTCTTGCCAGGTGTCAATGAAGTAGCAAGCTGGTTGCACAGGAAATACTGCAATTGTGACATCGAGAACTGGGCGGGGGAGAAGACCAAGCTCAATTGCCGTGTCTACGTCAACCTTGCCAGTTGCAACGATGTTCTTTGCCTTTTGGAATGCCGTGATTGAATTTTTTGTTCCAGCACCAAACACACCGTCAGCGCCTCCTTTTACTTCGACGCCGGCAAGAATAAGTGCGTTTTGCAACATCGCAACAGGTTCACCCTTCGCGCCGATGACAGGAAGTGTCTCTGGAGTAAAAGTCAGAACTGCAACCGGGGCGGGGGCAGGAGTTACTACTGGTGTTGCTACCGGTGCTGGTACTGGCGCAACTACTGGTGCAGCTACTGGGGCTGCAGTCAAAAGTCCAAGGACTTTGGCAGTTTTGCGGTCAAGGTTTCCTGTTGCCTTCAGTCCAACAACCTTCTGGAATGAACGCAATGTGGCACGTGTGCGAGGGCTGAAAGTTCCGTCGACACCGCCCACAAGGGTGAAACCATTTTTGAGGAGGGCAGTTTGCAACGACTTCACACTCTCGCTGACCTCACCAAACTTTGGCAACCGGACACTTTGAGCCTGAACAGGAGATGACGGTGCGGCCGATACGCCAGTGGCACCAAATGCAGATATCGCGATAGTGGCGACTAATCCGATGGTGAAACCCTTGATTGCTGAGGTGTGAGAAATACGCATGTCTTGCTCCTTGTGTGATCCACAAGAAACAACGGCACCTCTGAAGGGAACTTGAGTAAATTCTCACTTAAAATATTTACATGAACACTTGGAGTGGTAATTGTAAGAAAACTGCCACTATCCGTCATCTCAACATCACTCAGGGCACAAAAAAAGAGACCCACCAGAGGTGGGTCTCTTCAAGGCTTTTCAGGCCAAATAGCTTAAATGCGTTCGATAATTTCCAAAATCCTCTCGGCAAAGAGCCATTCGCCGTCAATTTTCACGTATTGGTCGATGTATTTGGCAAGTAGATCGCCGCGTGTACCGTCGGTACGTTCATAGCGCTCCCGAACGACCACATGGCCCGAACCGGTGCCATTTGCTTCGTCAATGTTGAGGGAAAAGTGTTCCGCAGTTTGAATGGTCCAGTTGAATGCACCCATAGCTGTGGTCCACAGGTCGACGATTGCTTTTTTGCCAAGTACTTCACGACCCATGCCGAGGTTCCAATGTGCATCGACAGACCAAGTAGCCCCCCAAATGCTCGCATCACGACGAATGACCCCGTCGCAATATTGATCAACGAGCCTGCGGATCGCAATTTCTGTTTCGATTGATAATTTGGTCACGTCGTATCTACTTTCATCTCAAGAACTTGTAATAGTTCAAATGGTAGTGACTTTGTTGTCGTCACGGTTTGTCGGAGATTTACCATACGGGTCTAACGTGGTTCTATGTCTTCTACCAAGGTAATTACCTTCGATGA
>CAMBPP010000033.1 GCA_945869715.1 Bifidobacterium breve | reverse complement strand
ATTGGCATTGATGACGAAGGTCATCACAGTCAGAAAAACACTCTCATTGAAAATGGCGTTCTCACCGACTACATGTGGGACTACTTGCGCGCTCGCAAAGAAAATCATCTGCAAAGCGGAAACGGACGTCGTCAAAGCTACATGCATCTCCCGATGGTGCGCATGACCAACACATTTGTCATCAATGGAAGTTCAGAACCAGATGACATTGTGAAGGCAACAAAGAACGGTGTTTATGTTGCAAAACTTGGTGGTGGAAGTGTGAACACTGCGAGCGGCGACTTTGTGTTTGGCATGACCGAGGCGTACCTCATTGAAAACGGAGAAATCACCGAACCGTTGCGTGAAGGAAACCTCATTGGCAATGGCCCACAAGTACTGCGCGATATCGACATGCTCGGCAACGATTTTGCGATGGGCAACCCAGGCACATGTGGAAAAGATGGGCAAGGTGTTCCTGTAGGTGATGGGCAACCCACCTTGCGCGTGAAGTCGCTCACCGTTGGTGGAACTGCAACATGAGTTCGGGAAATGCGCTGCAAGATCTTGCCGACCGAATTGTTGCGCAAGCAAAGCCTGGTGAACAGGTTGAGGCATATGTTTCTCGAGGTGGCGAAACCTCTATTCGCATCTATGAAGGTGAAGTGGAACACTTTGTTTCAGCGCAGTCAGAAAGTGTTGGCATTCGAGTCATCAAAGAGGGTCGCACGGGCTATGCGTATGCAGGAACGCTTGACGAGTCAGTACTGAGCGAAGTTTTTGCTGAAGCGCGCGACAATGTTCAATTTGGGTCTGTCGATGAATGGGCCGGCCTTGCAGAACCAGATGGTGTTGCAAAAGTGCCACAGGAACTGTGGAATGAAGAACTTGCGCATTTTCCCACAGCAGAGAAAATTGCTATTGCAAAAGAACTCGAAAAACTCACGCTGGCAACCGATGCCCGCATTCGTATTGACGATGCAAACTACGACGATGCATACGGTGAAACAGCATTTGCAACCACAAGTGGCATTCGGGCCCATGGGCGCGAAAACGGCTGTTATGTTTCCGTTGGCACACTCGCCGACGATGGCGATGAAACTCAAACAGGTTTTGGTTTTTCAGTGGGTCGTACTCCAACAGAGTTCAACTTGGCACGTGCAGCTCGCGAAGCAGCCGACCGCGCAACTCGCCTTCTTGGTGCAACTAAGCCAAATTCGAAGCGAACAACAATTGTTTTAGACCCATATGTCACTGCGCAGTTTTTGCGCGTATTGTCAAGCAGTTTTAGCGGCGAGAATGTGCAAAAAGGCCGCAGTTTTTTTGCTGAACGTTTAGGTGAGTCGGTAGCAAACCCGCTCGTTACTCTCATTGACGACCCAACAAACCCGCTTGCTTACAGTGCAACCGATATAGATGGTGAAGGCTTAGCCGCACGTCGCAACGTTCTCATTGAAAACGGTGTTTTGAAGCAATTCCTTCACTCTTCCTACAGCGCACGTCGAGGCCAAACAAAGAGCACGGGTAGTGCAGTGCGCACAGGAGGAACACCTGGAGTGAGCTGTTTAGCAATGCAATTAGTGTCGGGCACCGCTACTCAGGAAGAACTCATTGGGCAAGTAAGTGATGGCGTGCTCATTCAAATGGTGCAGGGTCTGCATTCGGGTGTCAACCCAATTTCGGGCGACTTTTCCACCGGAGCCTCTGGCTTGCTCATTAACAATGGTCAAGTAGGGGCACCTATACGTGAGTTCACTATTGCTTCTACATTGCAACGCATGTTGCAAGATGTTGTTGCCATTGGCGGCGATGTTGACTGGTTGCCAATGTCGGCAAATGGCATGTCGCTGGTCATTAACGACGTCACCATGAGCGGGGCATAACGCCCCCACGTTCTCACGGAACGATGCGCAACACAATGAGTGTTGCAGTGAATGCAAATAGTGCAGAAATTCCCTGTGGCGATTTGGGATGTTGCACGAAAAAATTGCGCAAGCTGCGGGAAAGTATCATGCTCTACGTGTGTGCATTGGGGCCCGCGTAGTGCCACGCTTTTGTGTGTTACGCAGAAGTGGATGGTGCAGGTGCAGGCGCAGGTGCAGCAGCTGGAGCCGGAGTAGGCGTGCTTGCTGCGCCAGACGAGTCGCTTGATGTGGAGCTTGAACTTGACACTGGAGGGGTAGTTGCAGAGCTGCCACCTTTGGAGTCGGTCTTGTAGAAACCGCCACCTTTGAAGGTGATGCCAACAGGTTGAAAGACTTTTTTCACCGGGCGCAATTTGCCATCGCTCGGGTGGGCAACTTCAGTGAGGGCATCGTCGGTGAAGGCCTGCTGAACTTCAATGGTTTCACCAGAGTCAACGAATTTGTAGACGTAGGTAGGCATAAGGGCTCCTGCAGGTAGAAAACAATGGCTTTGCAGCGAGGAAAGAGTATCGGGAGACTGACCCTAAGCGTCGCCTCGGGCCCGAATGAACTGTTCAGGTTCATCAAGAACGAGCCCAAATTCATCGACATCGACCTCAATGAGTTCCTGCAATGTGCTGTCTGCAGGCGAGATTCGGGTGTAGCGCCAGCGGTGTTCGGCGATGCGCTCAAAACGCATGGTGCCGGCAACGACCGACAGCCTCTCGGGGTCAACAATGGCAGTTTTGATCTCGGCCCCGTGGCCGACCTCTAATGGCAGTTGGCGAATAGCGATGCAATGCGTGATAGGTGAACCAACAATGGCAACCAGATGGCACCCATCGAGGTCGGTTCGGTGGGCGCCGTTGACTTCTCCCCATCGTCCAGAGCCATCGGTGGCGAGCCACAGGTCGGGGTCGTCAAGGTCACGAAAAAGAAGTACCTGCTGAATTCCCCACTGGGCAGACACACGTATGGCCACTTGAGACCGTTGAGGCCCGAGCCCGCAATCGAGGGTCCAACCCTCATTTTCCCAACGGAACTTTACCGTACTGTGCGGGCGTCCGCCATCGGCAAGGTTGGGGTTGACGACATCCCAAGAGACATCGTGACCGCTAGCAGGAAGTGCTCTGTAGATCATGTAGACCCATCTTCTCACAGGTACCGTTCAAGACGTGATTGAACTCGCTTCTGCCCAAGAAAAAGTACTGCTTGCAGTACAACAGGCTGCACCAGTCATTGTGTCAATGAGCGATGCATATGGGTTGGTGCTCGCCGAGAACATTGTTTCGAAAGAAGAAGTACCTCATTTTGACAACAGTGCAGTCGATGGCTTCGCCGTTCGCGCGCAAGACGTTGCAAATATTCCGGCAACCTTGCGCGTGGTCGACGAAATTGCTGCAGGTGGTATTCCGAACGTTGCATTAGGTGCGGGGGAAACGTCTCGCATTATGACGGGCGCACCGATGCCAAACGGTGCCGATGCCGTGGTGATGGTAGAAGATTCAACAGAAGGTAAAACGCCACAGGAAGTCATACTGAGTGCTTCAGTAAAAGTGGGCCAAGCTGTGCGACCTCGCGGTGATGATGTGCGCATTGGCGACGTGGTGTTTCGTGTTGGTGATGTACTTCACCCTGCTGCGGTGGGCGTTCTTGCAAGCATCAACGTGCCTCGGGTTTCCGTCGTGCCGCGGCTGCGTGTTGCAGTGCTTTCAACTGGTGATGAGCTGGTCGATGATGGTTCTCCACTCGCGCTTGGCCAAATTCGTGAAAGCAATCGCACCATGCTTTTGGGTCTTGTAACACAAGCTGGTTGTGTGGCAGTTGATTACGGCATTGTGAGAGACAACGAACAAGCTCTGGAAGAGACGTTAAGAACTGCAGCTGCCGAGTGCGACGCCATTGTTACCAGTGGTGGGGTAAGCATGGGCGCGTACGACGTGGTGAAAGCGCTTCTTGGTCGCATTGCACAAATGACGTGGATGCAAATTGCTATTAAGCCGGCTAAACCATTTGCCTTTGGCATGCTTAGTGCTCCTCGCGGGTCTGAAGCTCAACGTCAAGTTCCCATCTTTGGTCTTCCGGGAAACCCTGTCTCATCGCTGGTGAGTTTTGAATTGTTGGCGCGTCCGGCACTACGCAAGATGATGGGCCATGCACTAGTGCAACGTCCTGCGTTGCTTGCAGTTGCTGATGCCAATTTTTTGCGTAAAACCGATGGCAAAATCCATTTTCAACGAGTGGTTGCCAAAAGCCATAACGATGGTCGTATTCATGTAGCTCCTGTGAGCCAACAGGGAAGCCATCAACTAGCAGCATCTGCGTTGGCAAATGCTGTAGCGGTCTTGCCCAATGGCGAAGGGGTGGCCGCGGGCGGCGAAGTGCGAGTTCTTCTCTTATCAGACCTTGTTGAAGGGGCGTAGACTAGGACTATGAGTACTGCGGGGGTCACAGGCGAAGCGCTAGTCGACCCATTTGGGCGCACTGTACGCGACCTGCGTATTTCGGTCACCGACCGCTGTAACTTTCGGTGCACCTACTGCATGCCTGCAGAGGGCATGGTGTGGCTCGACCGTAGCGATGTGCTCACCTTTGAAGAAATAACACGTTTCGCCGGCATTTGTGTTGAGCATTTTTTCGTCGACGGCATTCGCCTCACTGGTGGCGAACCAACGGTGCGTGCTCACCTTCCCATCTTGGTCAAGCAAATAGCTTCACTACGCGTTCCTGTACATGCACCCTCTGCCTTTGCCGGCAAAGCCCCCGACATTGCTCTCACCACCAATGGTGCAACGCTGCGCAATGTGGCTCATGAACTCTTCACGGCAGGTGTGAGCCGAGTCAATGTCAGCCTCGATACTTTGCAGCCAGAGAAGTTTTTAGCAATGACACGCCGCGATGAATTTCATAATGTCATTGCAGGAATTCAAGAAGCTCAGTTAGCTGGCTTTAGCCCAGTCAAGGTCAATGCTGTTATTGAACGCGGAACCAACGACGATGAAATTGTTGACCTGGCAACTTTTGGTCGCGAGAACAATGTAGAAGTGCGATTCATTGAGTTCATGCCACTAGACGCTGAACACGGCTGGACCGGCAACAAAGTGGTCAGCCAAGATGAAATTGTGAGCGCAATTCACGCCGTGTATCCACTTGAGCAAATGTCAGCACGTGGCGCAGCTCCAGCCGATCGCTGGCGCTATCTCGACGGCAAAGGCACCGTGGGTGTTATCCCTTCGGTCACGAAGCCATTTTGTGGCGATTGCGACCGAGTGCGGCTCACTGCCGATGGTCAATTTCGCACGTGTCTTTTTTCCACCACAGAATTCGACATGAAAGTGCTCATGCGCGATGGTGCAAGCGATGCCGACATTGCGTCAGAAATACGTCGCGCAGTAGGAACCAAATGGGCCGGGCACCAAATAGGTCAAGTCAATTTCATTCGCCCTGTGCGCAGCATGAGTCAAATCGGCGGCTGAGCAGTCAGCAAGGGCAGCGATCCCTTGTACGCTTTGCACATGTCGGAACTCACCTTTAGCCATCTCGACCCAATGGGTCATGCCCGCATGGTAGACGTCACTCCAAAAGAGCCAACGCACCGTCGCGCAGTTGCTCGGTGCAAAGTATTTATGTCTCCAGAAACCACAGCAGCCGTTGCTCACCGTGAAATGAAAAAAGGTGATGTAATTGCTGTAGCGCGTGTTGCAGGTATTCAGGCTGCGAAGCGAACCTCCGACATGATTCCGTTATGTCACCCGTTGTTCATTAGCGCGGTCAGCGTGAACTTTGACATTGCGGACGATCACGTTGTAGTTGAGGTTCAGGTCGACACGGTCGACCGCACAGGAGTCGAGATGGAAGCTCTCCACGCATGTTCCGTTGCCGCACTCACCATTTACGACATGTGTAAATCGGCCGACAAGGCCATGGTCATTGGGGAACTCACCCTGTGGGAAAAGACAGGCGGGCGCTCGGGCACCTACCGTCGCCTCGAGGAATAGGGCTCTTTTCGTCCGCTTTTCAGCGAAAAATACCAAAAACAGAACAATTTTGCCGTGACATCGGCCTTAAATGGGGGTGTTAGTGGTCAAGGTTCCTGAATGCTCCTAGACTTTTCAAGCGTTAAAGAAATACCTCTCTCCTACGTAAGGGCTTAGTAAATGAGCACAGTCATTTTGTTGATCGTTGCGGCGATGTGGGCTGCTGTGCTTCTGCCTCCTATTTTTCGCTCCAAGATTGACCGCCCTCAATCTTCAGTAGATGTTTTCCGTCGTCAGTTGAACACCCTCCAATCTGGCGTGCCACAGCGCGGTGCCTATGGCAACTCTCCTTACGGTCGCGGTGCAGCTCCCATGCGTGCCATGGCGCGACCTTTTGCTCCCGCTCCTGCAGCACGACGTGCCAGCCTCGGCGCAGCGCCAGTCGCCTCTGCCACTGGTGGTCGCTCGCATCATCACACTGCATCACAAGGCATGCCACGCCCTGTGAATGGTCAGGTGGGTTTTGCCCCAATGTCGGGTCGTGAAATGTTGCGCCGTCGTCGGACCAATGTGCTCTACGGAATTCTCAGCGTAAATGGTGTATCGCTCTTTCTTGCATTCACCACCGGTTCAAGCTTGATGACGCTTATTTTTGGCGCGGCTTTTTTGAGCCTTGTTGGTTACTGCTACATGTTGGTGCAAATTCGCCAGCAGCAGATCAATCGTGGTTATCGCCATAACTATTACCGCGCCGCCTAGAACTTCTTTGGCGGCTATCCTCTGATCGGGGTGGAGGGTGACATGGCAAATACGTGGGATGAAGCAAGTGCTGCACTAACAGCGCCTGGGCAGCCATTGGAGTTAATTGATGCTTCAGTGAATGGCATCACTATGCAGGTGTTTAAAAATGCACCACCACATTTGGGGTATGTCTTTGGGGCCGCTCGTCAACATGGCGACAAACCATTTTTGGTGTACGAAGACGAACGTATGAACTTCGCTGAGGCAATGCAACAAGTTGATGCACTCAGTTTTCTTCTCGTGAACACCTACGGCATCAAAAAAGGCGATCGTGTCGCTGTTGCCATGCGCAATTATCCAGAGTGGGTGATGTCGTTCGCGGCCATCATTTCTGTTGGCGCAGTGTCGGTGTCTATGAACTCATGGTGGACCGCCGATGAGATGGAGTTTGCACTTGAAGACTCGGGGTCAAAGGTGCTCATATGTGACGACCAACGTCTTGCGTTGGCGTATTCATTTTGCCAAAAGCAAAATATCGCCATGTTGCTTGTACGCGGCGAAAATGATGTGCCTGCTGGTGTGAGCCAATGGGAAAAAGATTTGCCATTGGGAAGTGCACACCCAGGTGCCGACATTTCCCCCGACGACGACGCCACCATTTTGTACACCTCAGGAACCACCGGACGGCCAAAAGGGGCCATTTCAACTCATCGAGCCATTATTTCGGCGCTCATGGGTTTCTCGTTGCGTGTTGCGGTCGACAATCTTCGTGAAGGCGCAAAACCAGACCCCAATGCATTGCCAACAAGCTTCATTCTCATCGTGCCTCTCTTCCATGTCACTGGTTGCATACCGGTCATGATGAGCTGCTGGGTTGCTGGTTTAAAACTGGTCATCATGTATAAATGGGACGCAGAAAAAGCTCTTGAACTCATTTCGCGGGAGAAAATAACGAACTTTGTTGGTGTTCCCACACAAAGCTGGGACCTCGTCAACCACCCGCGTTTTAGTGAGTTCGATATGTCGAGCATGAAAGCAATCGGTGGCGGTGGGGCACCAGCACCAGCTGCTCTTGTTGACAAAGTTGCAAAAAGTTTTAAACGTGGCGGCCCACAACTGGGCTATGGCATGACTGAAACTAATGCCTTTGGCCCAGGCAATAGAGGGGCTGACTACATCTCACACCCCACAAGCACGGGCCGCACGTGTTTACCAATGAAGCTTGAAGTGCGTGATGAACAGTTGCGCCCATTGCCGGTTGGGAAGAGTGGTGAAATTTGGTTTTTTGGTCCAACGCTCATTCGTGGATATTGGAATCGCCCCGATGCCACAGCAGAAACCATCGTTGATGGCTGGCTGCGCTCTGGCGACATTGGTCGTGTTGACGAAGATGGGTTCGTATACGTAGAAGACCGTGTGAAAGACATGATTCTGCGCGGCGGTGAAAATATTTTCTGTGCTGAAGTGGAAAGTGCTATCTATGAGCATCCGAAAGTGCATGAAGTTGCCGTCTTCGGGGTACCACATGAACGTTTAGGCGAAGAAGTGGCTGTTGCCATATTGCCAAACGACGGAGTCGAGCTCACACCTGAAGAAATTTGGACATTTCTCAATGGGAAAATTGCCAATTACAAAGTTCCTGCACATGTCATTGTGATGAAAGAGGCACTGCCGCGAAATGCTGCGGGTAAATTCTTGAAACGTGATATGCAAGGCATGTTTGTTAAAGGTGAATTAGTCGCAACTGCTTCGCGTTAAAACGTCACGTAAATTATGAATTGACTGTGGCGTTAAGCGCCGCGAATAGGCGGGTCTCTTCGCGTTGACGCAGAGCTGTATTCACTCTTTGTCGTTCCAAAATTTGCTCGAGCATTTTTGCCGATTGTGGAATGGGGTGAGTTTCAAAAAACTCTGCTGCGCTTGCCTGCAACTGTGGGGTATTGAGTATTCGTACAGGCGAGACCATACGCACAATGGTGCTCACGGGGAAAGCTGCATTTGCCTCGCTCCAGCGTTCGCGAACAATGTTCCACGCAATTTCTCCGTGTTCACGATTATTCATAATGCGACTCAAAAGAAATGGAGCATCTTGTGTTTTTACTTCAGGAGAAAATGCAAAGTCGCAAGCACGGCGAATGAGTTCGGGAGTCTGAAAGTCGGCAAGAGCGTAAAGGGCGCGTTCCTGATCTTGTGGAAGTGCTCCATTTTTGAAGCGATCAATGAAGAACTCAAATTCTTTTTCGCCACCGGTGGAAGCAACCACTGTTGTTGCAGCCGCCGCCACTTCAGGGTGTACGTATTGCCCCGCTTCGGCCTGAGCAAAATAACCACGTGCAGTATTTTGAGCCACTGCATCGCCCGCATCGCAAGCAAGAAGAACAATGAGTAATCCACGCAATTTGCCGCGAAGGTCGTCTTCGTTCGCAATGGGTTCCCAGCCAATTTCGTTCAATGCGGGGCCAGCGAGGGCTGCAATGCGTTGCTGAATCGGGCCTAGTTGGTGGCCGGGCAAGAGCCGTCCACAACCGCGAATACCAATGGCGATGGCCTGCCAAACGGCAAGATCTCGTTCCTCGGTAAAGCCACCCACAAAATTAAGAAAGTCAATTGCCGCAAGGCGTCCGGCAACAACTGAGTTCCACGAGTCGTCGACCAAGTTGTAACGCTCAATAACACTGAGCCCGCGAATAGTAGATGCATTGAGTCGTTGCAGTAGTTCAGGTGAATAGGCAACTCGATAGAAACCGTGCCCTTGTGCGTTGACGACAATTGGGTCATTTGGATGGGGCAAATTGACGAGCATTTCTGGAGTTGATAAAAGCACTTTCGATTCCGCGCTGTTTGCAGACGATTGACCATTGCGTAAATGGATAGGTGTAATCCACAATGTGTCGTATGCGGTGTTGTCGAAGGAAAAGCGCTGCTGTTGCAGGTGCAGTTGGTTATTTCGCAGAGATGCTGAAACAAGGGGATACCCGGGCTGCCAGATCCACGAATCCATGAGTGCTCGAACGGGCGCGTTGCCGTTGTGCTCTTTAACGCTTGCTTCTATGGAGTCCCACAGATCGTTGGTCTCGGTGTTGCTATAGGCATGGGCGCGCAAGTATTTGCTGACGCCTGCACGAAACTCTTCTTGGCCGAGATACATCTCGAGCATGCGTAAGAGCGCGCCGCCCTTTTGATACGTGAGCACATCGAACATGCCTTCACAATCGTTCGGCGACTCAACGGGAAACTCCACGGGGCGGGTGCTGGCAAGTGAGTCAACTTCAAAAGCGGCACTGCGCTCGAGGCCAAATGATGTCCACCTCTTCCATTGCGGCGCAAAGGCATCGACTGCGGCAACTTCCATAAATGTGGCGAATGCTTCATTAAGCCAAATGCCGTTCCACCACTTCATGGTGACGAGGTCGCCAAACCACATATGAGCGTTTTCGTGTGAGACAACATCGGCAACTAGTTGCTGCTCCATTTGAGTACTTTTCTCGGGGTCAACAAGCAGTAGTACCTCTCGGAATGTAATACACCCGATGTTTTCCATTGCGCCTGCAGCGAAGTCGGGCATGGCAACAAGATCAAGTTTCGCAGCGGGGTAACGAATGCCGTAATAGTCTTGAAACCACTTCAGTGAAAAGGCGCCAACTCTCTTTCCGAAATCAGTGAGGTGCGCTTTACCTGGAACGTGAATAATGCGTAAAGGTGTGCCGTCTACATCAATGGGTTGCGTGGCTTTAAGTGGGCCAACAATAAAGGCAACAATGTAAGTAGACATTGACATGGTGTCGGCAAAGCGCACAGTAGTGCGGCCAGAAGATGCAGATTGGCGGCTCACTTCAGCACCATTGGAAATTGCCAAGTGATGATCTTCCACCACCAAGGTGATGCTAAAGACAGCTTTGAAATCGGGCTCATCCCAGCAGGGGAAGGCCTGTCGGCAATCGGTTGACTGCATTTGTGTTGCTGCGATGACCTGCTCTACGCCATTTTCGTCGGTGTATGTAGAAAGATAAAAGCCACGCAAGGAGTCGTTCAACACTCCAGAAAACGAAATAGAAATAGTTGTGGCTCCGGGTTCAACGGCTGTCATCGGGGTAACGACAAGACGTTCGGTTTCGCTGTGCAGGGAAAAAGGAGCTTCTACGCCATTCACCTGCACGTTGTGAATAGTGAGAGCCTTAGCATTCAGCACAATTTCTGGTGCTTGCGCCAACACATTTGCGGCAATGACAACCGTTCCGTCGAATACGGCTTGAGCAAGATGTGGCGTGAGTTGCAGGTCGTAACGGGTAGGAACAATGTGGCGCGGTAGTCGGTATGGCTGTGCAAGATGGGGGGAAGTGCTGTTCTCCATCTGTAGGACGTTAGTGGTCAATGGGCTTGTGAGGTACTACGGTGAGTGACCGTGTCAGACATCACTTTTGTTCCCCGTGACCTCACCAGCAACCCCGGAATTTCTTACGACGTAGTTGGCCTGGGTAATGCCTTGGTCGATGTCATTGCCCAGACCGACGATGCTTTTCTAGAACAACAGCAACTTGTTAAGGGTTCGATGGCGTTAGTAGATACCGATAGAGCAGTTTCGCTGTATGAAGCCTTGCAGGGTGGTGTTGAAATGAGTGGAGGCTCCGCTGCAAACACCATGTGCGGTATTGCAAGCTTCGGAGGGCGCGCTGCTTATATTGGAAAAGTTGCACAAGATGCTTTGGGCGATACTTTTTCCAAAGATATGCAGGCGGTTGGAGTCGACTTCAAGCGTCCGGCAAGCGGAAGCTCGGTTCCAACGGGGCGGTGCATCATTGCGGTTACTCCCGATGCTCAGCGCACCATGAATACATTCCTCGGTATTTCTTCCTTGCTCACTCCTGCCGATCTTGACGCTGCAGCAATTGCCGCAGGCGCAATTTTGTACCTAGAAGGTTATTTGTACGATCAGCCAGAGGCAAAAGTCGCCTTTCGCGCTGCTGCTGAAATTGCGCACAAACACAACAGGCAAGTGTCGCTGACCCTCAGCGATTCATTTTGCGTCGACCGCCATCGCGCCGATTTTCGCGCACTCATTTCCGATGAAATAGATATTCTTTTTGGAAACGAAGCAGAGCTTTTAGCGCTCTATGAAACCGATACCTTTGAGTTTGCTGTGACGCAATTGCGCCAAGACTGCATTGTTGCGGCCATCACTCGCAGCGAACTCGGTTCAGTTGTTGTCACTAAAGACGGGGTAGTGGAAGTCGCAGCACAACCCGTTGCCCAGGTGGTCGACACCACGGGTGCAGGCGACCTCTATGCGGCAGGTTTCCTTTACGGGTACACCCGTGGAATGGACCTGCATACTTGCGCCACGCTTGGCCATATTGCGTCTGCAGAGGTGATTTCACATGTGGGACCACGCCCACAAATTGCCTTAAGTTCGCTCTTGCCCGCGCGATAAGTGGCGTTAGCATTAAAGTATGGAACTCACTGTTCTCGGTCAAACCGTTCGCCATTCCATTGAACATGTTGAGGTGTTTCCTGCGCCTGAAAACGTCACTCTTGTTCGTTTCACGACGAATGAACTGAGCTCGGTGTGCCCAGTTACTGCGCAGCCCGATGTGTCGGCAGTGGTCATTGAGTATCGTCCGCGCAAGTGGTGCGTGGAGTCAAAATCTTTAAAACTCTATTTATGGAAGTTTCGCGATCGTGCTGTATTTGCAGAAGCGTTAGCTGCTGAAATAGCTGAGGAAATGATGACCACAGTGCAACCCGAGTTTGTTCGCGTGGCCCTCACGCAACGTCCTCGCGGCGGTATAGAGGTTCATGCCGAGGCAGAACGCAACCGCTAGTACTTGAACTTACAGTCTCGAATCTTGTTTGAGTGCCGTGTCAATACTGAGAGCTGCCGCAATGACGAGCGAATGAAGTGGTTGGCTGAGATTCTCGTGGATCTCGACTACGTAGCTATCTGCAGTGGTAAACATTTCGCGAGCAAGGCCAGC
>CAMBPP010000032.1 GCA_945869715.1 Bifidobacterium breve | reverse complement strand
GCAATGAGCGTGTCGCAAATGCGATCGATATCGCCAATGAGTGCGTGTGGGTGCACCTTCATGTCTTCTGCAGTAAGACCAAACATCTTGGCAAGTGTTGCTGCACCTTGTTCAACGTCGGGCACCACCATGGTGAAATATGCACCAATTTCCAACTCAATTTCGTCCATGCTGCGACCAATTGAAGCTGCACCGTCTTTGATCCACTGAATTTTTTGTGAGGTCATTTCAGCGGTGCTGCTTTGTACGCCCTTTGGCCCAATCATTCCGCTCGAGTTATCGAAGTTCAAGCTGATGATGTTTGCTTCACGGCCAGCAATGCCAAGAACACGCTTGCTTCCGCCACCAATCATGATGGGTACTCCACCTTTTTGAACTGGCTTTGGGACTGCTTCGAACTCATTGAGGTGCACGTACTTGCCATTGAAATCCATTTGGCCAGGGGCAAACATCATTTTTGCGGCCTTCACGTATTCTTCCAAGCGTGTCACGCGCTCGCCTGCTGGGTCGAGAGTGATGCCAATAGCTTCGTACTCTGCAGCCAACCAACCTGCGCCTAAACCAAATTCCAAACGGCCGTCAGAGAAGAAGTCGAGTGTTGCTGCTTCTTTCATGAGAACTGCCGCTGGGCGGTAGTCAATACAAAACACACGACAACCAACACGCAAGGTAGAAGTTGCTTCAGCAGCTACTGCCATTGCCGGAACTGCTGCAATGTTTTGCACTGGGTGATGACAACGGTCGAGTGCAGCACCTGGGCCGATGATGTGGTCGGCAACATGCAAAGCCGAGTAACCGAGCGACTCGACTTTTTTGGCACGGTCACGCCATGCGGCTGGTGACTCGGCACTATATGACTGAACGGCGAAACGGAAAGGCTTCATGGGGTCCCCCTATAAAAACGTGTACCCCCAAACTAGTGGGCGAAGCTGCACGAATTAGCGTCGGCGCACTTACGCGCGCGCTTCGGGCTCATGGGGCAAACCCAAGACCCGTTCCCCCACAATGTTGCGTTGCACTGCCCCGGTACCGCCACCAATGGTGAGCGCCTGCGCAAATAAAAAGCCGTAGTACCACACAGCAGCTTCCATGGCTGAAGCCCCTTGCGTTCCACTCAACCCACCCTCATGAGCGTTGGCAATCATTCCCGATGCACCTTGCAACGACAGCGCGAGGCTCATGACATGTTGCCCATGTTCGTCGGCAAGAATTTTACGAATACTCGCCTCGGGGCCAGGCTGTTCACCACGAATGCGCGCCGTCAAAGTACGCATGCGAATGAGCTCCAAAATTTGATGCTCAATATAAATCTTCACAATGTTTTGGCGCATCACAGGGTCGGTGACCGGAGCACGTTTAATTTGCGCAAGCAGGTCGAGCGCTGTTGGCCCATGACCCCACAACACGCCACCAGTACTCAACGATACACGTTCATTTCCTAGCGTTACTTTCGCTAAAC
Organism: Bifidobacterium breve; assembly: GCA_945869715.1. Taxonomy (GTDB): domain Bacteria; phylum Actinomycetota; class Acidimicrobiia; order Acidimicrobiales; family Ilumatobacteraceae; genus F1-20-MAGs119. The sequence goes on along the minus strand of CAMBPP010000032.1, from coordinate 11,255 downwards.
GCCAGCCATCATTCACTTCACCCACCACGGCGTCAAGTGGCAAACGTACGTCGGTGAAAAACACTTCATTGAAGGTTTCGCCGCCTGTCATTTCGCGAATGGGTCGCACATCAATGCCGGGCAAGTTCATGGGGCAAATGAAATAAGTAATGCCTTTGTGTTTTGCCGCATCGGGGTTTGTGCGCGCCAACAAAATGCCGAACTGTGAATGCTGTGCACCACTGGTCCAAATTTTTGAACCATTCACTACCCACTCATCGCCATCGCGCTCAGCACGGGTGGACAAACTTGCCAGGTCGCTACCGCTGCCTGGCTCACTAAAGAGTTGGCACCAAATTTCTTCAGCGGTGAGCAAAGGAAAGAGGTAACGCTCTTTTTGTTCCTCGGTACCGGCATAAGTAATGGTTGGTCCTGCCCAGCCAATACCAATGGCATTCGATGGGCGCTGCACACCTGCTCTTGCCAGCTCATCGTCGATGATGAGTTGATGAATGGGGTCGGCAGCCAAACCCCACGGCGCCGGCCAGTGAGGGGCAACATACCCAGCATGTGCGAGTTGGCGTGGAGTGGGTCGTGGGTTCTCTGCCAGCCATGTTCGAATGGAAATTCTTCGCTCGTCGGTGTCGCCTGGCAATAGTTGGTCCACGTCTCACAGCGTAGTGTTTCCTCTCGTGACTCAATCTTCGAACACCACCCCCATCTACACCGACAACGGCTGGAACTTTGCCGAGATGTGGGAATTCCACGCCGCACGCTTTCCCGAAGTGACCGCACAAACCCATGGTGATCGCACCAGCACCTGGGCCGAGTTCAACGCCAATGCAAACGGCATTGCCAACACACTCTTGGCAGCAGGCGTGAAGCACCAAGACAAAGTGGCGCAGTACATGCACAACTGCCCCGAGTTTTTAGAGTCGATGTTCGGGCTGTTCAAAATCAGCCTTGTTCCTGTGAACACCAACTATCGCTACACCGAAGATGAACTTGCCTACTTGTGGGACAACTCCGACGCGGTTGCAGTTGTGTTCCACGCGTCCTACACCGACCGTTGTGCAGCGGTGCGTGCACGCGTGCCCAATGTCAAAACATGGATCTGGGTAGACGACGGTTCGCAGCCTTGCCCTGAATGGGCCGTTCCCTACACCACTGCCGCATCGAGCAATCAGGCACCAGCAATTGCTTCGTGGCCACGCAGCGGCGACGACATGTACTTTCTCTACACCGGTGGTACAACAGGAATGCCCAAAGGCGTTATGTGGCGCCAGGACGACATCATCTCCAGCCTCGATGCACCATCAAAGCGTCCGCTTCCTGAGCTTAAAGATTACGACACACTTGCTGCACGCGTCAGCAAGCCTGGTGTCGTCAACATGCCAGCAGCTCCGCTCATGCACGGCACCGGCGCATTTAACGCAATGTGGAACTTGTGCTTAGGCGGCTCTATTGCCACCATGACTAGCCGCACATTTGACGCACAAGAACTTCTTGCCGTTGTTGCCTCAGCTCGCGTGAACAGCGTGTCAATTGTTGGCGATGCATTTGCTAAACCCATCCTGCGCGCGCTCGATGAAAACCCTGGCAGGTACGACATCTCATCGTTGAAAATGATTGTGTCAAGCGGCGTCATGTGGTCGGCCGAAACAAAAGCCGGCTTGTTGCGTCACAATGAAAAACTCATTCTCATCGACAGCCTCGGTTCGTCGGAAGCAATTGGTATGGCAGCAGCAACCACTACTGCCGACAGCGCATCAAGTACTGCAACATTCAAACTTGGACCCAACACACGCGTGGTGCATGACGATGGTCGCGATGTTGTTCCTGGTAGTGGCGAGCGTGGTCGTGTTGCACTTCGTGGTCGCACCCCAATGGGCTATTACAAAGACGAAGCAAAGTCGGCAACAACATTCATCACTATCGACAACATTCGGTATTCCATTCCTGGCGACTTCGCCGAAGTAGATGCCGATGGCACGGTGCGCCTGCTGGGCCGTGGCAGCCAGTGCATTAACACCGGCGGCGAAAAGGTCTACCCCGAAGAGGTGGAAGAAGTATTGAAGACCCACCCCTCGGTGCTCGACGCCGCCGTGGTGGGGCTCCCCGATGAGCGCTTTGGTGAAGCAATTACGGCCCTGGTTGAGGCTCGCCCTGGCCAAAGCATCGACGCCCAAGCCCTTATTGCCCATGTACGTTCCACCCTGGCCCCTTATAAATCGCCAAAATCGGTCATCACGGTGGCAACCATTGGTCGCGCGCCTAACGGCAAGCTCGACTACAAGCGCCTCAAGCAAGAAGCTATTGACTCCCTCAAGGCTTAACCCCTCCATTGGGCAACACCAGCACCCACAAGTAAGATCTGAACTCGCGTCTACACAATGACTGCACTCACATGAGTGCCCCCAGAAAGGTTTACCCATGGCAGAACTCGGATACGACGGCAAAGTAGCAATCATCACCGGAGCAGGTGGCGGTCTTGGTCGTCAACACGCTCTCTTGCTCGCCAAGCGCGGTGCACTCGTTGTTGTAAACGACCTCGGTGGCAGCATCGACGGCAGCGGCACCGATGCCTCTGCTGCACAAAAAGTTGTAGATGAAATTAAGGCAGCCGGCGGCGAAGCCGTTGCCGACCACAACTCTGTTGCAACTCCAGAAGGCGGAGCAGCAATTGTGAAATCTGCAGTCGATGCTTACGGCAAAGTTGACATCGTCATTAATAACGCCGGCATCTTGCGCGACAAGTCATTCCACAACATGTCCCCCGACCTCATGAACCCAGTGTTCGACGTTCACCTCAAAGGTGCTTTCCACGTCACACAACCTGCGTACCTCATCATGCGCGAACAGGGTTACGGCCGCATCATCTCTACTTCATCTGCTGCTGGAATTTTCGGCAACTTCGGCCAAACCAACTACGGCGCTGCAAAAATGGGTCTCGTTGGTTTCACTCGCGTACTTGCAGTTGAAGGTGCAAAGTTCAACATCAAGGCCAACGCCATTGCACCACTTGCACTCACCCGCATGACCGAAACACTCATGGGCAACCTCGCCGACAAGCTGGGGCCACAAGAAGTCACTCCAATTGTTGCCATGTTGGCGCACGAAGATTGCCCTGTGAGCGGCAACATCTTCAGCGTTGGCGGTGGCCGTGTTGCCAATGTCTTCATTGGTGAAACACAGGGCTACACCAAGCCTGGTCACACACTTGAAGACCTGCGCGACAACTGGGATGCCATCATGAGCCAAGACGGTTACTTCGTGCCAGGAAACTTGGCCGATGAAACAGGCGTCTTCTTCGAGAAACTGAAGTAACCATGTCAGAGAGTGTGGAAGCGTTTCGTACACGAGCCGAAGTTTGGCTGCACGACAACGCTTCTCACGCTCCTCGTGACTACGGCGCCATTTGCCCACCACATCTCATCGATGCTGGCCAGGCATGGCAAATACGCTTACACGCCGCAGGTTTTACCGGCATTCACTGGCCCGTTGAACACGGCGGTCAAGGTCTTACCTCTACACACACGGCAACGTGGATGGAACTCTGTGCACTGAATGGCGTTCCACCCGTGTTGAACATGGTGGGTCTTGTTCTTGCTGGTGGTTCCATTATGAAATTCGGTACGCCCGAACAACAGTCGCAACACTTGCGCCAGAGCCTCGCTGCCGAACACGTATGGTGCCAACTCTTTAGCGAACCCGGTGCGGGCAGCGACCTTGGTGGCTTGTCGACCAAAGCCGAACTCGATGGCGACACCTTCATTATTAATGGTCAAAAAGTTTGGTGCAGCGGTGGTCGCTACAGCAACTGGGGCATTCTCATGGCGCGCACCAACTTCGATGCGCCAAAGCATGAGGGCATTTCCTTTTTCTTATGCCCCATGGATACTCCTGGCATAGAAGTGCGCCCACTGAAACAAATGACCGGCGAATCGGAATTCGATGAAGTGTTCTTCACCGACGTGCACCTACCTGCCACTTCCCTCCTTGGCCCACTGCACGGTGGCTGGGGCGTAGGCATGGCAGTACTCACCAGTGAACGCGGCCACATTGGTGCCAGCGTCATTGGTCTAGAGCGTCGCTTGGAATCAATGGCCGCTCTAGGCAACAACCGCGAACTGAACCCCATTGAACGCGACCGCCTCGCACAACTCTTGTCGCGTGGTCACGCATTCAAAGCAATGGGTAAGCGTCAAGGCCCTGAGGCTTCCACTGCAGCGTCACTCATGAAGCTTGGCATCACCGAAATGATGTTCGATGCCGCCATGTTGCGCGGCGATCTTTCGGGTGCAGCTGCAATGCTTGAAGGAAACGATGCTCTCGGCATGCTCTCGGCACCTGGTGGCCGCATTGCAGGTGGCACTAGCCAAGTGCAACGCAACATTATTGGTGAGCGTCTTCTTGGTTTGCCTCGCGAACCAAAACCCACAACAGAGAAGAAATAATGCCTACCACTGTGACCGTGCCATCAACCGATGGTGTGCAACTCGCGCTGCATCACCTCAGCGACACCCCTGCAGGAACTCTTCCCATCATGTTGCTCTCGCATGCAACGGGTTTTCACGGGCGTTGCTGGCTTCCCATTGCACAACACCTTGCAGGAACCTTCGACTGCTGGGCAATCGACTACCGCGGTTATGGCGACTCCACTGTTCCTCACGATTGGCAAGTGCGCTGGCCTGCTTACGGTGAAGATGCAACAGCTGTAGTGCAATACCTCACCACACATGTGAACAGTGCTCCGCTGTGGGCTGCTGGTCATTCCATGGGTGGCGCAACACTGCTCATGGCCGCCGTGAAAAATCCGGAACTCTTTGCCGGCATTACCGCATTCGAACCCATTGTGTTTCCACAAAGTGGTTTTCGCCCCGCCGACATGCCACCTAACCCACTTGCCGCAGCAACACGCAAACGCCGCGCATCTTTTCCTTCACGCGAAGAAGCATTTGCAAACTTCAATTCAAAGTTACCCATGAATACATTTCACCCCGATGCACTTCATGCATATGTTGACTACGGCTTTGCTACACAACCCGATGGCAGTGTTTCACTGAAGTGCAACCCCGAACACGAAGCTCGCACATACGACACCGGCGGCATTCACGAAACGTGGAACCAACTTGCAAACATTGCAACACCTACGTGGGTGCTGGGCAGCACTCCACAGCAGTACCAAGTGTCAGATATTGCCGAACAAATTGCAGCGCTTCTTCCCAACGGGCATTACGAAGCATGGCCAGAGGTTTCACACTTTGGCCCGCTTGAAGACCCTGCACGTTTCGCAGCGTTTCTTGCTTCGCGAACTGCTGCTTAGCGAACTACTCAAAGAAGTTTTGGAGTTGATGTTCCGGCAGTGGGCGCAACCGCGGGTAGTACGGATGACGGAGCGGGTCACCTGGCTTTAAGACCAACTCCAGACCCGGCGTACGCGGAACTGTTGGACGACTTTTTGGTCGTTCATCAAAGACAACGTCCTCACCAAACACACGCACCGACAACGTTCGCCGGCGACGGCCCTCGGATGTTGGCCCACCACCGTGCAACACGCCTGGGTGGAATACAACGACGTCTCCTGGGGTGATGTCCCACGAGCGAATATCCCACTGTGTGCGGTTGGCTTCGATATCGGGAAGCCTTGGGAAACCCTCGCCGTAGAACGGCAAGGTTGGGTCTTCAGCAGCACGCGGCGGGTCGAACCCGTCGTACAGCGTTTCACGATGCGAACCCGCAATATATTCAAGACATTCATGTTTGGGTACTGGGTCAATGGTGATCCACATTGACGCCAGTTGGGTTCCGGCCACAGGCCAATACGCGAGATCTTGATGCCATGGGGTGCGCCGGCAATTACCGCCATCTTTTACAAACACATGGTCGAACAAGAGCCACACTCGTGGTGAATCGATGAAGGTTCCGAGAATATCGGCGATTGGTGAATCGTATGTGAGCCGTTGAAATTCAGGAGTGAACTCCCAGTTGCGAACAGTGTCAATGAACTGTCCTTCGTCTCCTGCAAAAAAGGTTTGCTTACGCGTGGAATTGTTTAAGACTCGAGTGATGCCCATCTCAATTAACTGCAACCACAACGGATGCAACAACTGGTCTATGAACACCACGCCATCGCGCTTGTACTGCTGCACCAACGCGGGCGTGACTCGCTCTTGCCACTTCACTTCTTTAATAGCCACCAGTTCATACTGTCACGGATTGCTATGACGACTGAACGTTGCGCCGTTGACGGTTCACCAAGGATTGATTAGGCTCGAAAAGTGACGCATTTTCAGTTTTTAAAACTGACGAGAACTTGGCTTTTGCGCTAATTTCTCTGTATGGAATGGATGTCTGACCCCACAGCTTGGAGTGCTCTAGCAGCACTACTCACACTTGAAATTGTTCTTGGAGTCGACAACGTCGTCTTCATTTCTATCCTTGCTTCAAAGCTCCCCGCAGAAGAACAAGACAAGGCCCGCAAAATTGGCCTCCTCGCAGCTGGCTGCATGCGCGTGTTACTTCTCTTGGCTGTTGGCTGGGTCGTCTCCTTAAAGAAAGAGCTCTTCACCCTCGGGTCGGTCGGGTTCAGTGGCAAAGAACTCATTCTGCTCGCTGGTGGAATATTTCTCATCTATAAAGCGACGAAAGAAATTCACCATAAATTAGAAGGCGACGAAGGACAAACCTCGACCAAAGTTGCTCCTACCATTGCTGCAGTGATTGGCCAGGTGCTCATCCTCGACCTTGTCTTTTCTATTGACTCAGTAATCACTGCAGTTGGTATGACCACCTACGTTCCCGTCATGGTCATTGCCATCATGGCTGCTGTAGGAATCATGCTGCTTGCGTCAAAGGCCATCTACACATTCGTTAATGCCCACCCTTCGGTGAAAATGCTTGCGTTGGCATTCCTCTTGCTCATTGGCACCACCTTGATTGCCGAAGGCTTCGGACAAAAAATTCCGAAGGGCTACATTTACGCATCAATGGCGTTCTCGGTCTTCGTTGAGGCATTGAATATTCGCGTGCGTCGCAAGAAGCATGTTGAGCCAGTGCACCTTCGCGAGCCAATCATTAAAGCCAACTAACAATTTCCTGCGAATAAATCTCTTCTGGCACCAAAACTCTCGGTAAAACCGAAGAGAAATATCTGTGCGAACTCACATTGAACGCCCCGAGGCAACCCGCCCTGCATATCCTTAATGCATAGGACTATGAGCAACAGCCCCCATCTTCAGGAATTTGAATATTTGCAGGTGGTCTATCGCCGCACCTGTGAAGCCTTTGACCGTGGGGAAATCAGTTCTGTAGAGGCCCGCGACACCATTACGAGGCTTCGCCACACCGATGCTGATGGGGTTGCCTGGAAGATTGATACCACACGCTCGGGGCGGCGTGCGGCTGTTGTGCGGGTCAGCGACCAGCCGGCGCCCCCAACAGTGCGCCGTACGGTTTCCACTGGCCTTGACGCGCTCGACGAGAAATACAGAGAAATCTGTGCGGCGTTTGACCGTGGGGAAATGACTGCAACTGCGGCACGTAATGAAGTAGTTGCTCTGCGTTACACCGATGCGCATGGCCACACATGGAAGATCGATACGCAACGCTCGAGCAAAAGAGCAGCATTCGTTCAGCATCGTGATATTCCTGCGCCTAAGCCAGTGCATATTGCAGAACCAGTGCGTGAGGAGCCCCTCCAGACCGACCAGATCCCGGTCGTCAGCGCCGACAACGACGTATACGACGATGGCTCTCGCCTACTGCGCATTAAAAGAATTTCTGTCCTTGCAACGACCGCCGTTGTAAGCATCGCTCTACTCGTTGCCTTTACCGGTGGAAGCGACACCACAATTACCTCTTCAACTTCGTCTGTCGCTGGCTCTACTCCACTGTCACCCATTCCGACCATTCCCAACGACAACAACAACGACAACAACGAAGTTGTGACGCCCCTGCTCTCATCATTTGCAAACAGAGAAGCAATTCCCAATGACACCGAAATTGAATTCGGCCGCTCTGTACAGAACCGCCCACTCACTTTCATTCGACGCGGCAACCCAAATGGAGTGCGCGTGCTGGTGGTGGGCTGCATTCATGGCAACGAGTGCGCAGGGCTAGCCATCACCGACATTTTGAAGGCAACGCCCGCCCCATCGAATATTGACTTATGGATTCTGCCGAAGTTGAACCCTGATGGAACCCTGCTCAATACACGGCAGAACGCGAACAAGGTTGACCTCAACCGCAACTTCCCTGTTCGTTGGAAACCTCTTGGCAAATCAGGATTCTGGCAATGGTCTGGTGCGGGCGCGGCGTCGGAACCAGAAACGAAATCAATGCTTCGCTTGGGCAAAATGGTTCAGCCACAATTGTCTATTTGGTACCACCAAGACTATTTCCGCATTAGCCCGGGTGTGGGTCGTGATGGCGACATGCGTAAGCGCTATGCGATTTTGGTTGACTTGCCAGTTCTCAAAATTGAAGGTGGCACTTATAGTGGCACTTCTTCAATGTGGTCAGAGACGTTGAACAACAACGACACTACAAGTTTGACAGTGGAATTTGGCAAGGGGCTACGCGATGGTGAGGCGCAAGCAAACGCCGATGCAATTAGCACCGTGGTCAAAGAGTTCTTCCCGAGCTAGCCCAGTCGTCGGTCGCGCTCACAGACCTTTCTACGCATTCCACCGTCTTCATAACAATGGATGTCGCTGTACTGCACGCGGTAGCGCCGCAGCCAGTCCACCCGTGAGTCTTTCCACCTAGGCTTCGGGCATACTTCTGTTTTATAGGAAGTACACGGCACTTCTGCAATATGCGCAACAAAATTCGAAATAAACCACCCGAGGGCAAGCGTGCCGCGGATGGTGAGATGAATTCCATCTGACCGGAACCAATCGTCACGCCCACGGCTAAACGCTTTCCAGTCGGCAATATAAGTGTTCTTATACCGCGGAGTATCGAACATTCTCTCAATCATCCCATTGACACGTTCAATGAGCGTGACTCCACCAATCGTGGCGGTCGTGCGATTGAGATCAAGAAGAGTCAACACCACCAGCTTGGCGCCTTTCCTCGCAACGATTCGCCGCAAAGACCGAAGATCAGATTCAACAGTTGCAGGGTTATGGTGCGTGCCTGCCATCAACACCACTACGTCGAGCCTTCCCTTCACCGACTCAACTACCTCATAGGCAGTTGAGGGAGCCCGATACTCTCTGCCGTAGCAGGAGTAACCACCAATAGATCGACACGACTCCACATCGACAATAAATGTGGAGCCCGCCAGAGATTTCCTGCCGTCTTTGAACCAACGTATGGCAGCCATCGTTGAATCGCCCACTAAGAGAACTCTCGGCTTCACACGGGGCACTGTCGTCATTGTAGTTGTTGTCTCAATAGTGGTTTCAGACGCAACTGTCGTCGTAGCAGTTGACTCATCGGGGGCGGTGACGGAGTCAGCCCCCGAAACAGATGACCCAACGCTGATAACAAATGCGGCACTCAATAAGCCAGCCATCACCCGATTCGACAACTTGTTCATCACCCTCACCGCATATACCGCTGGGAATTTTCCGATAGTCCATTACTCCACAAGAAACTACACTGACGTGCCAGATCACTACAAAATATCAATGATTCGGCCCAAGCCGCGTCGCTAGCGAAGTTCGCGAGGTCGCTACAGCTCGCCAGTTTGCAAACGTTGCAAAATCGTCACAGCCGTTGCTTGCAGTTCTTTGCGGTCAGCTAATTGTTGAGCAGCACGCACTTGGCGAGCAACACGCGGATTCTTTACAAACTTCTCGTCGTGACGTAAGAAGAAATCCCAATACAACACCGTAAATGGGCATGCATCAGCGCCCACTCGCTTCTTACGGTCATATGCGCACCCCTTGCAATGGTTGCTCATGCGGTCGATGTATGCACCACCACTTGCATAAGGCTTCGTTGCCAGCATTCCCCCATCGGCATATTGCGACATTCCAACAACATTCGGAACCATCACCCACTCCGCTGCGTCAACAAAACTATTCCACATCCATGAAGTGAGCTCTTGTGGGTTAATACCTGCAATAAGCGCGAAGTTGCCGAGCACCATCAACCGTTCAATATGGTGCGCATAAGAATGCTCATACACGCCTTCTAATACCGATTTCATGCAGGCCATCTGAGTTTTATCTGGAGCGGTGAATAATTTCGGCAGTGGAACTTCTGCAGCAAGCACATTCATCTGGGCATAATCGGGCATCCACTGCCAATAGCAGTTCCAAATGTATTCGCGCCACCCAATGACTTGGCGAATGAATCCTTCCGCACTGTTGATGGGCACATTCCCTTTTTCGAACTCGGCTAAAACTGCGTCAACTACTTCACCCGGAAGCAAGAGACCGTTGTTGAGATAAGGAGACAACAATGAATGCGCAAGGTGCCAATTCGACTTCAACATGGCGTCTTCATGCTCGCCAAACATCGGAAGCACTTCTGTTGCAAACTTTTTCAACCGTTGCAGTGCACCCGCACGACTTGTAGCCCATAACCCCGTTGGCAGCGCACCCCACGTATAGGGAGCAACATCGACTAGTACTTGCTGATCGATTTCATCAAGTGGAACGCTCTCAGGCACAGGCCACCTGTCATGATCGGTCTTTGGCGGTGGCTGGCGATTGTCTTCATCGAAGTTCCAGCGACCAGCCACTGGTTCATTGCCATCCATCAACACCGAAAGCCGCTTGCGTTGCCAGCGATAGAAGTCTTCCATTTTCACTGTCTTGCGAACACCCATGAATTCGCGATACGCATCGGGATGACACAAGAACTGATCTGACTTCTCACACCGCACCGGCATGTTCTTCAACATCTCACGCGCCGAATAACTATTCGGTTCAGTTGCCACCACTTCTTCAGGCTGAAACTCGGCAATGTGTGCTTCAAGACCAATGCGCATTGTCTTGGCAATGCGATAATCCACTTCAAAACCATCAGCGGTGAGTTCTTGAGCGAACCTTCGCATGGAAGCGACAATGAAATGTGCACGCTGAACATGCCATCTCTTTGATGCAATTTTTTGCTCAGACTCAATAATGAGCACACAATGCGATTCTGGTGTCGCCTCACGAAGAGCAGCAATGTGGCGGTTCAACTGATCGCCAAAAACCCACACCGTCTTTTTTTGCACACGCTTACACTAGGAGAAAACGACCCAAAGAAGCACCCGCATCGTCTACGGTGGTAACCGCTATGGATTTACCACACTCTGCCACTCAGTTCGACGA
>CAMBPP010000031.1 GCA_945869715.1 Bifidobacterium breve | reverse complement strand
CAAGCCGAAGCCGAAACAGCACTCACACTGGCATTTCGCCTGATGCAAAAGCACAATATTTCGGAATCCGATTTCATTTCCGACAATGCAAGCAATCGCCATCACTCAATCGCCTTTCAACGATTCGTACTTGCCGGCCCATACCGCGTGCGCCGCGGGGCGCTTTTACATGTCATTTCACTTGCAGTGAACTGCGCTTCGTACCGCGACATGATGGATACAGCGCCGAACACTGTCACCATGGTCGCATTCGGATCACCCCACGATCTTTATTCACTTGAAGTTCTCTTCACAACAGCCGAACTGCTTGCATTACGCACCATGCCACAAGGAGACCGCCGATTTCGCACCTCGTGGTGGCAAGGTTTCACCGTTGGCGTCGACAAAAAACTGAAAAAAGAACACTCGTCACTTATTCGAGAAGCCCCAGGTGCCGGGCTCGTTTTGGTGGAACAAGCAAAACGAGCTGATGCAGAAATGCGATTATCTACTCCTCATTTACGCAGTTCCTCAACCACTTACTCTTCTGATCGTGATGCATTTTCTGCCGGTAAATCTGCAGGGGCCCAGTTCAGCAGTTCAAAAAACCGCCTCAACTCATTCCCGCGGGCATTAGGCAAAGGGAAACTCTCATCATGAGCAACCCAACAGAAATTGCGCTCACATACGAAGTAGAGCAGAAATTTGCCGAAGCCATGCCAACACGTGCGCTGCTCGTATCTGAAGCAAGAACATGGTTGCACGAGATTTGTGAACAAGAAGACATTGACCCACCACGCATTGAGTCACACGATCTTCCACCACATGTTGAAGCTGTGGCTGTTGGTGAATACTGGTGCATTTTGGTCAATGGGGTTGCTCCCACCCAACACACTATTTTGCACGAACTTGCGCACCTCTCTTGTGCAAATAAAGGTCACGGAAAAGAGTTTCGTACGCAGCTGGTTTCATATATTCGAAGATACGTCTCGTTAGAGCATGCTGCGCATTTACATTCTCTTTTTACAAATGCTCAACTGAGTGTTGAACCATTTTCTGCAACTCGCTAATCGAGCTTGCTGCCCACAACACTTACAAAGCTCACACATGCTCCTGGAGCTCCACCTAAGTTATGCGTGAGTGCTTTTGTTTTCAGAGAGTCTTTTTGACCGACGCCGGGAATTTGACGAGCACCAGCTTCGCCACGTAATTGTGTCCAGCATTCGAAAAGCATGCGCAAACCAGATGCCCCGATGGGGTGACCAAATGACTTCAATCCGCCATCGGGGTTCACAGGCAGTTCGCCATCGAGGTCATAGGTTCCTGCAAGCACTTCTTTCCATGCCGTGCCTCGCTCGGCGAAACCGAGGTCTTCCATGAGCACGAGTTCAGTTGGGGTAAAGCAGTCGTGGACTTCCGCCATTGCTAACTCTGCACGTGGATCTGTAATGCCAGCCTGCTTGTAGGCATCGGTAGCACTGTGTACCACTTCGTCAAATGTGGTGTAGTCATATGACGGGTCAATGGGGCCAGCGGCTGGCCCCGCCACGAACGACAGTGCTTTCACATAGATTGGCCGGTCGGTGTATTTATGTGCATCTTCTACGCGCACAATAATTGCCGCTGCAGAGCCATCGCTCACTCCGCTGCAATCGAAAATGCCGAGCTGACCTGCAATAAGTGGAGAAGCAGCAATGGTTTCCTTTGACACTTCTTTTTTAAATTGAGCTCGCGAGTTCAACGCGCCATTGCGGTGGTTTTTCCATGCAATACGAGTGAGTACGTCTTTCAATTCTGCTTCATCTACTCCGTATTTGTATGCATACGCAGGAGCTAACAATGAAAAACTTGCAGGTGCAGTGACCGTGGCTTGGGTGCCGTCACCCGCAGGTGCACTTACTACTAAACCGGAGTAACCAGAATCTTTGAGCTTCTCCACGCCAATTGCCATCACAATGTCGTAGGCACCAGACGCAACGGCATAACACGCATTGCGAAATGCTTCGCTACCCGTTGCACAATAATTCTCTACGTGTGTCACTGGTTTGTGTTGAATTTTCAACGGCCTACTGAGCGTCAGCCCAGATAAACCAGAGCCCATTGTTCCTAACCAAAATGCATCTACATCGTCGAGGGTGATTCCTGCATTAGCCAATGCAGCACTTGATGAGTCGATGAGCAGGTCGTCGGTGCTCTTGTTCCAATGCTCACCAAAGTTGGTGCAACCCATACCGATAATTGCTACTTTGTCGCGAATTCCATGACTTGCCATAATTCCCCCGATTTATTTCACGCCTGTGCGAACAGGCTTTGCTTTCCAAAAATAGTTATGAATTCCATCTTGCGTATAGAGCCTGCGAAACGACATTTCAACCCTGTCGCCAATTTTCACGGTTGCTGGATCGACGTCGGTCAGTTCACATTGGAAACGCCCTCCACCGTCGAAGTCAATAACTGCTGCAACGACTGGCGGGCTCATGCTGAACGCTAAATGGTCGACCGTGTAGGTAGCAATGGTTGCGCGAATATCTGCCATCCGCACCATTTCCATGTTGTCGATACTGCCCGACTGCAAACTGACGCGCGATGGTGGCAAATAGATGAAACCGCTTTCATCGCGACTTCCATATAGACCATATTTCCATGCAGCCGTGCGCAAGCTTGGCGGCCCAGCCGGACGATCGGGCTCTGGGCGACGAGGTGGTTCCCGATGCAAGAATCCACGCCATGTAAGGAACTGCGCATACGACAAGTCATTGCGACCAGCAGCAATTTGAGCTTGCACGGTGAGCGAGTTGTCTTGTTGCTTTTGATGAGCGACTAGTGCTTCAGTGGTACGTAGCAAAATGACATTGACCCCATCGGCCAACACCACAATGGCGATGACCTCATTTGGTTGAGCCGTATCGAGAACATTGGCCAGCATGACGCCCCAATGTGCGGTTCCAGAATTTCCAAGCGTTGCGGCAAAATCGTCGCGCAGAGTGTCGAGATTAATGCCACAAGATTGAGGTGCAGCTTTGACGGCGCGCGTATGCAAACCAGAAAAGATGCTGTGCGAGACATCGGCAGCAGTGAGGTTTGCCTTTTCCAATGCTTCGTTAAATGCAACTGCTACGAGCGGTGCGTAGGCATATTCGCCAAATCGCTCTTCCCACTGCTTGCTTGCTTTTTCGCCCGGAATTCTCCACCTATCAACAAATTCAGATGTAGATGTACCAGTACTCAACAATTCAGCAATGACGTTTTCAGAGCCAAAGCAAAATGATGCAGCGCCGTCGCCCCCCATTGATTCATCGTTTCCACCGGGGAGGCCAGTGCGAATATCGCTGAGAACTGCCATTGAGTTTCCACACGCTGCAGCATGCATGGCTGCAATGCCACTTCTTACTGAACCCAAACAATCGAAAGCATTCACCGAGGTGTTGAGGCTCAGTGCAGCATGAATTGCATTTGCATTTGTTTTGTCGAGATACCCGGGTTCGGTAGTCGCAAACCACAATGATTGTGGAGAATAGGTTTCACTGACTCCACGTAAGGCAATACGACTAGCTTCAACACCCATTGAAGTGGTGTCTTCATCGAAGCTTGCTACAGCACGCACGCCTTTTGCCCCTTTTGAACCAAGAGCCGATGCAAGTGTGCTGCGTTGCAGGCGCCAATACGGAATGTAAGCGCCATATGAAATAATCCCCGTCATACTCCGAGAGTAGCCCGTGAGAACGAGCTGCTGGAATGTGGAGAATTAGGTGTAGTAAGGGTTATCGCCAGATGTGTGGTCGGTGAGGTCGCGAACCTTCAGAACGCCAGGAACCTTTTCCAGCAGCGTTGTTTGCACGCCTTCCAACATGGTCATTCGACTCATAGAACACCCGTGACACCCGCCGCCCATGGTGAGATACGCCGTGCCTTCGGTGTCGTGACCCATGAATGTAACGAACCCGCCATGGGAAGCGAGTGCGGGGTTCACTTCTCCGGCTAACACAGTTTCAATGTTGGCCGACAATTCGTCGTTTCGTACAAGACCTTCAACACTGGCAGCGAGTGGCTTATTTGGATTACGAATAATAAGACCCTGTGCAGCGGAGTAATCAAGAATTGAGCCCTGCAGAAGATCGATGCTGTTTGCGGCGACAATTGTTTTAATGCCATCGGTGGTACGCACTTCATCGGCGAAAGCAGCTTGGGTCACAACATCGAAAGACAGATCGTAGCGAAAGTCTTCACCTGGGCTGCTCACTACTTCAATGCGTAGACCTAAGCGATCTTTTTCTGGCTCTTCGTCGCGCAGCTCAATGAGTTTTGCAACCGCCTCAGGAGTCACCGACACGATGTATTCAACAGGGCTCGCTGGCGTATCGAATGGGCTGACTTTTGGGGTCTCAGTTGCAGTTGCATCGGGGGTCACCTTGTGAAGGCTATCTGCCCACTGACCCAGACGCCATCACTACTAATAACTCGAAATGGCACCCCCGCCATCGCATTGCACGCGTTGCCCTGTGACGTAGGCCGAACCAGGAGAACAGAACCACAGCACCACATTGGCCACATCACTGGGTTGGCAAACATGCCCAAAGGGGGCATTTTCGTCAAGCGACCTGAGGTCGGTGAGTTCTTTATTGCCGGTTAAGGAACGCGACAAACGAACACCCATATCGGTCTCTACCAAACCCGGGGCGGCAATATTCACACGAATGCCGTGCCTTCGTTCTTCTTTAGCCAACGTGAAGGCCAATGCCTCCATGGCGGCTTTACCCATGTTGTACGGCGCGCCCTTCGCAGAGTTATTTGCAGTAGCGACAGAAGAGATGAAAACGATGTCACCGCGCTCTTGGGTGCGCATACTCGGCAGCACTGCTGCACAAAGTTGATGAGCACCGACCGCATGAACAGCTAGCAACTTCTCTACCTCAGCAGCATCGGTATCGGCAACCGCTTTGCCACGTGATGCGATGCCTGCGTTGTTCACCAAAATATCAATATGGCCAAAGTCGCGAATGATTTCCTTGACCATGTTGCTGCTCTCTTCATAGTCAGCAACTGAAGCTCCATAAATTTTGGCATTTCCACCATCTTGAAGAATTGCTTGCAAAGTTTCTTCAGCACCTTCTTTGCCACTGTGATAATTAATAGCCACAGCAGCACCTTGCGCCGCCAGCAGTTCACTGATTCCACGGCCAATGCCACGGCCTCCACCTGTTACTAATGCAACTCTTCCGGTTAAAACACCCATGTATGCCCCAATTCACAATTCTGTTAACAACACCCCGAACTATGGCAACATCATCTCATGCGCGCATCATATTTATTGAGCCCGACATCGCACGGCCAACCGCAGAGCTGTAACCTGCAAACAACTGAAGGGGAGCTTGCTGGTTCGGCAGGCTGAGAGGGTAGCCGCCGCTACCGACCCAAGAACCTGATCTGGGTAATTCCAGCGGAGGGAATACGGGTGAATAACGAATCGCATATACAGAACAACACGGCTCTCATCTTTGCCGGTGGCAATGCGCCACTTCCCTATCTGTCACAGTTTCTACCGCAGGCACAGTGGAATATTGCAGCCGACTCCGGACTCGACCATGCACTTGCCCTCGGCGTCACCCCCGATGTTGTGGTTGGTGATTCCGATTCAGTAAGCGAGGAAGCGCTCGCATTCGCCCATTCACTAGAAATTGATTTCATCTCTGCACCTACCGATAAAGATTTCACCGATACCGAACTTGCACTTTCGCACGCAGTGCATTTAGGGGCTCAAAAAATTGTCGTTGTCAGCGCAGGGGGAGGTCGTTTCGACCATGCACATGGGCTTCTTGCTTCGCTGTTTCACCCTGAGTGGGCGCATATAAAGATTGAAGCGTTCATCGATACCGCTCATATTTTTGTTCTTCATGGACCAAGTTCACTTCAGATATCGGGAAAACAGAATTCGCTTGTTGCTCTTCATGCAATGAACGGCATGGCCCATGGCGTCAACACAGAGGGGCTCCGATGGCAACTTCACAACGAGAGTCTTGCCCCTTGGGTGAGCCGTGGCGTCAGCAACGAACTCACCGGCATATTTGGTGAAATCTCCCTGCAATCTGGCGCCCTACTCGTTGTACAACCAGAAGCATTCATACAGACCCCAAAGGAAAGTTAAGAAATGAAAAAATATATAGTCACACTTTTTTGCGTAGCAGCAGTGTTCAGCGGATGCGCAGGGAGCAAAGAGCAGGCAACTAAAAAACTGACGCTTCTGGCTTACGACTCTTTCTTACCAACCGAGGGAATCTTTGATGAGTTCACCAAGGAAACAGGTATCGGCGTTGAAGTCATTCTTGGGGGTGACACTGGCCAACTCATTTCGAAAGCAATTCTCACGTCAGGAAATCCGGAAGGTGATGTCCTCTGGGGCGTTGACAATACATTTCTCACGAGAGCTATTAAAGGAGAAATTTTTGCTCCATATACTTCCCCGCTCACCAAGAACATGGCAGCCGACGTTGTAGAACTCACTCAACCCGAAGGTGTAGTTACCCCGGTTGACACAGGTGACGTGTGCATTAACTACGACAAAAAATGGTTCTCTCAGCGCAGCATAGTTCCTCCACAATCTCTTGAAGATTTAGCACTACCTGCATACAAAGACCTCCTTGTGGTTCAGAACCCAGCATCTTCTTCTCCAGGACTCGCTTTTCTCCTCTCTACAATTGCGGCATTCGGGGAAGACGGTTGGCAAAGCTATTGGAAGAAATTACGCACGAATGGTGTCAAAGTTGTCGACGGATGGACCGAGGCATACACCATTGAATTTTCGGGCTCATCCGGAAAAGGCACCCGCCCACTTGTTGTGAGTTACGCCTCTAGCCCACCAGCAGAGGTGGTGTATTCCGACCCGCCGGTGAGCGAGCCACCAACAGCCGTCATCGTCACAACGTGCTTTCATCAGGTGGAGTTTGCTGGAATTCTGCGAGGTTCCAAAAATGAGAAGGCGGCACAACTTCTCATTGATTACCTTGCAGGCACAACATTTCAAAGTGACCTACCGCTGACACTGTTTGTGAACCCTGTCAATAAAAATGTTGTCCTCCCCGAAGTGTTTACTTCCTTCGCCGCACAACCAGAGAAGCCATACACAATGGACCCAGCCGCCATTGAAAAGAATCGTGCAGCATGGGTAGACACTTGGAGCTCAATCGCCTTGCGATAGCACTATGACTACCCCTCCTCGCGTACACGTTTTCAAAAATGCTCCTTGGCTTTTTGTGCCAGGTTTCATCTTTTTGAGTGTGTTTGTGATGTGGCCAACGCTTGTAGTGCTTTCAGAAAGTATCGATCAATCATCTCTGTTGCGCGTGATCAGCGACTCTCAACTTCGTCAGATGCTGTGGTTTACCACTTGGCAAGCATTTCTCAGCACTGTCGGCACTCTTGCTATTGGTATACCTGCAGCTTTGGTGTTGAGTCGTTACTCATTTAGGTCGCGGCAAATCATACGTGCACTCACCTTTGTACCGTTTGTTCTCCCCACCGTTGTTGTGGGCATAGCTTTTTCTTCGCTGTCACCGGCGTCATACCAATCGGGACCCGTGCCCCTCATCTTGGCTCATATCTATCTCAATACTGCTGTTGTTGTACGAGTGGTGGGAAGTCGATGGGAAAAACTTCCCACTGCGTTTAACGACAACGCTGCTTTGCTTGGAGCAACCCCATTTACCAATTTCCGAACAATTACTTTCCCGCTTTTGCGCAACAGCATTATTGGCGCAGGAAGCATCGTCTTTATCTTTTGTTTCAGTACGTATGGCGCGGCGCGCGTACTAGCGGGTCCACACTTCCCCACTATCGAAACTGAGATCTATCGGTACGCCTTTTTCCTCGGCAATATGCCCCAAGCAAGCGCCCTCGTTGTTTGGCAACTAGGCGTCATCATGTTGGTTCTCGCACTCACCTATCGTCAGAAGAATATTTCTCTTGCTCAACGAAACCTCATGCCACTTTCTTCCGAGCGAAAACTTAAGCGCATTTTTTTTTCAGGCGTAGCAGCACTTATTGCAGTCGGAACTCTGTTGCCTATCGCCATACTTTTCACAGATTCTTTGCAGTCTTCTCAGGGCTTTACATTTTCACATTGGGCAACGAGCGACATGTGGACATCGTTTCTCACCTCTCTTGGGATCGCCCTCTTCGCCGCCGTGATGGCGCTATTTTTCGGCACTGGCTCAGCACTTGCAATTGCGTACTCCACGCGCACACGGTTTCATGTGTTTGTTCAAGCACTCACCTCGTTACCCATTGTGATTTCAGCAGTTGCGCTTGGCCTTGGCTACCTGCTCGCCTTTCGATCTGGCCCATTGAATTGGCGTGGGTCTCTGTGGCTCATCGCCGCGGCGCATTGTGCTGTCGCATTGCCATTTGTTGTACGCATCATTACGCCTGCAGCCCGCGAAATTCAACCTGAGTTACGAGAGAACGCCCTATTGCTCGGCGCATCTCCATGGGAAGCATGGAAGAGCATTGACCTCCGTTTCCTTCTTCGCCCTCTAGCTATTGCAGCATCATTTGCCTTTACTATTTCGCTCGGTGAGTTTGGGGCATCCAGCCTTCTTACGAGACATGGTCATGAGACTCTGGCGATGCGCATTGGCCAATTACTCTCGCGGCCTGGCGAACTGTTGCAAAAACAGGCAATCGCTTCAGCCTGCCTGCTCGCTTTTTCCTGCATCGCTATTGCGCTTATTGTTGAGTACGCAGTTCAATTCAATAGAAAGAAGAGAACTCATTGATATCTCCATTCCTCAACATTTCCCAGTTGTCATTTCACGTACCAGGTGAGAGCACTGCTATCTTCAGTCACCTGTCGCTCGAAATCAGCGAAGGCGAAATTGTGGCAATTCTCGGACCAAGTGGTTCTGGGAAATCCTCACTGCTGCGCATCATTTGCGGGCTCACTCCCCCAAGTTCGGGAACCGTTCAACTCCAGGGCGAAGACGTCACCAATACCGCACCACATCGGCGCAACATTGGAATGGTGTTTCAAGGAACATTCCTGTTCCCGCACCTCACAGTGAGTGAAAACATCGCTTATGGTCTCAAAATGCGCAAAGACAGCAAAGCGTCTCAAGAGCTACGAGTAAACGAAATGCTCAACCTCATTCATTTAACCAATTTCGCTCAGCGTGATGTTGAACATCTTTCGGGTGGCGAAGCCACACGAGTAGCCATTGCACGTGCACTCGCCCCTGCCCCTTCGTTGCTACTTCTCGATGAGCCACTCACCGGACTCGATGAACACTTACGTATCGATCTTGCCAAAGATCTTCGTACTGCGCTCACGGCCTCGGGCATCACTGCAATACTGGTAACGCACGATCGCAACGAAGCAGCAACCATCGCCGACCGCGTAGTGCAGTTCTCTGACCTCATTTCATCTTCATGACTCTGCCCTCTCCATTCCGCATTGCAATTGCTTCTACACAAGACATTTTGCCGATACGTATGAAAGTGCTGCGTGAGGGAACTCCTTCGCAAGACCCCAGATACGCAGAAGATGACTGGGAGATCACCACGCATCTTGCACTGTATAAAGACGGCGAGATCGTAGGAACTTCTAGCTGGCTGACCAAAACATTTCCTCTCACCCATGTCCTGAGCAATAATTTCGACACTCAGTTACGAGGCATGGCAGTAGATCAGTCACTCCAAAGCACAGGCCTAGGGGCAGAGCTTCTGCTCTACGGAATTCAACTTGCTCAACGCAACGGTGCAGGCATTGTGTGGGCACGAGCTCGCGATAGCGCGTTGAAGTTCTATGAAAAAAATGACTTCACCGCTGTTGGCGACGCATTTTTAGATGAAGCAACAGGCATGTCGCACCATCTTGTTTACTTTCAGTGTTCGTAACTATTTAATTTTCACTTGAGTGGAGTACAGAACTTCGCTATTCGCATCGGGTGAAACGATGACATCAACTTTCCACTCTCCGGGATACACAAATTGAATTTTTCCCACAAAGTGATTTGGACCAACAGCATTGAGTTCAGCCTGAATAGGCGGAACACTGCTACTTACTAAAGAGAACCGCGCCTTTATTGCCAATACCGGATCTAAAGAACCATTTGGTGGCGACACAATGACATGCATCTCTGATTCGCCTACCCGTGGCGGAGAAATGGTGATGTTTGCAATAACGTTTCCTTGCACCAAAGCTGTTGAGAATGGCGCGTTACTCACTGTTGGGCGTGGCGATGCGGCAACCATTCCCGATGTAATAGACAACACAACAAGACCAACTACAACTTCAGCACACAGAACCGCCCGTAGCCGACTCACGCCACTTTCGTAGAACCGCCGACGGACAATTGCTGCACAAATAAGCATGACC
The DNA here is from genome assembly GCA_945869715.1 of Bifidobacterium breve. Lineage (GTDB taxonomy): Bacteria > Actinomycetota > Acidimicrobiia > Acidimicrobiales > Ilumatobacteraceae > F1-20-MAGs119. The sequence continues at coordinate 2,790 of CAMBPP010000031.1, read as the reverse complement.
CCCACAACACACACCTTGGCAATGAGAGCTTTGCCGTATGAAGTCTTCGTGAGATTTCCGATTCCATTCATGAGTAGTAGGGCTTGCACTACTCCAGTTGCCACAACCAAAGCGATAAGAGCTGCAGCTCTCTGAGAAAACCATTCCACAATTGAAGTTGTGCGAATATCTTTCACGAATATCAAAAGAATCAGCCCTCCGCACCACACTCCAACTGCTGCCACGTGTAATGCCAGTAGAGCAATGGTAAGAGCAGCTGGAGAATCAACTGCAGCGTGCCCAGCAAATGCATAGGTGAAAGGCAGAATAACAAAGGCGAAAACTGCCACAAAGTTGCCCCATCGCGCGACAATACACACCAACAGGAATGACGCCACGATGCGCACAAATAACGATTCACCCACCTGTGTCGCAAATACATCTTTCGCTACGCTGAGGTTCGCTATTTGAGCCCAACTGCCACCCGATGTATTCATTCCATGCAATAAATAGAGCAATGCGGTAGACAAGCCCAAGACCGAGCCGGCCAACACCACTGCCCTATTCAAGCCTTTTCTTGCCGCATCACTACCCAACAGAAGAAAAATTCCAGCGAGCACTACCGAGACAGCGATATACGAAATCAAACGCATCAAGGCCATAGCAACCTTCACTGCATTTGATGTTTCACTATCTTGCAATGCTGTCTCAATGACCGATGCAAGGTTTGACACTGCTCCAGCACCTACGCGAAAAGTAATTGCTCCTTCTACAGGGTGCCCGTCTGCAGAAATGACGCGGTACACAGCCACATAAGAATCTTGCTCCAGTGTTGGTGGAACAACACGAATAATTGATGCATCTGAAGCGTCTGCTTTTACAGCAGGCAGTTGAACCCGCTTGCCACTACTCGAAAAGAGTCTGATATACCCGAGCGAAGATTCAACTGATTCATCAAAATCTAAAACAATTTGCAGTGGAGTGTCTTCAAGTGTTGCCCCAGAGGTGGGAACAGAATTATCAAGAACAGCATGTGCAGACGCCATGGCGGCAGGCGCGCAGAGTACACATACAACAGCAACAAATACGGTGCGCAGAAAGTTGCGGAGCATTTATAAGTTGTCCACTTGCTCAAGACCGTCTGGAGCGACACGGCCAAAAAGCCACGCCAGTCGTTCATTTTCCGACAGCGCGAGCGCAATAGCCGGCAAGCCGGTCATTCCCATTGGTAAGCGGCTCGTGTATCTCATTGACATTCGCGCAAGGTCGTGTCGAACGTAGAGCGAATTCCACTGAGCATAAGTAAAACCAATTCCGAGGTCGTGCATATGCACTTCCATTTCTCGCCAACGCAATAATGGTAAATCGGCAATTGCCAATAGAGCACCGACGGCATTTTTGCCGTTTCCGAGCCATGCTTCACCGGGCGAACGAGCCCAAGTGGCTTCAAGTTGGTAAATAGATTCGCGAGTACGACGTACTAACTCTTTTCCACTGAGCGTCGCCTCGGTTGCAATGCCCTCAGCGCGGCCTTTGAGCCCACCGGCGTATTGTTCGCCTTCACGACCCATTGCGGCCTCTGCAAAGAGATGGCTATGACTATCGGCGTTGCGCGCCAAATGCGCCAATACATAACCTCTGCTCCACTTAGGCAAAAGTGACGGCTGATCACACCACACGTCGATGTCGTCAGGAGAAATGGAACCGAGCATCGCCAGCAATGCCTGATGTGAAGCCGCACAGCCCGCAACGCAGTCGTCAATAAAACGCGTATCTAAATTCTGTGGATCCATATCACTTCTCTTTTCGTCGAGAATCTATTGCAGCCAAACTATTAAATAGTTTGTCGGAGCTCTGCGGAGTTGCCCCCTCCGATAATACGACGTAAACAGTTCCACCATTGCCCACCACCACTGCAGTTCGCGCCCTCGATAACGACCCAGTGTGGCCCCATCGTCCTTTCAAGTAGCGCAAGCCATTGCGATACTCACTTGAATAGCGCACTTCATGCATTTTTTGAAGCCAAGGAGTTGTAAGAATTTTTTTGCCCGCTGTTTGCGGGTTCAACGCATCAAACAAAACCGCAATATCGCGGGCTGATGACATCCACGCACCCGACCCGCCGAGCACTTGCATTGCACGTGTTGTTGTATTCAAATAACCACCAGCAACACCAAGTGGTTGCCACACCATGCGCCAAGCAGCCGACTCAAATTTGAGCTTTGTCACTTTTTCAATGAGGAGTGTCAACAGCACATAGTTGTCATTGGAATAGAGATACCTGCCTACCTGCGCCGTAGGCGTCAACGTGCCAACGAGTTCTGCATATTGCTGATATGTGGTCTTCCCCGATGTAACAGCTTTAAAATTGTGTGAGGCCATTCCCGTTGCATGATTCAAAAAAGCCCATACCGGCTGTGCTCCAAGTGCATCAGTGGTTGATGGGGGGAATATCTCCGGGAGATATGTTCTTATTGATATATCTAAATCAATCTTCTTTTGTTCCGCGAGTTTTAAAACTAAAGCAGCTGTAAGAGTTTTGCTGACCGATGCCAGCGAAAAATACGTTGACGAATTGGCATTTCTCCCGACCTCATTTTGTACTTTGCCATTTTTCATTTCCACAACGACCGACCGTCCCGATGTGAGAGAAAGTGCTGTATCCAGTTCCGCATTGCCTTGGGCACCAACCAATGCCCCATCTTGCACAAGCATGCCAAACACACACATCACCAAAAATACGCTTCTCAATAGTTGACGGTGAATGAACTGATGCATGCCTATTTCAGGCTAGTTCCCTAATGACCCTTG
>CAMBPP010000030.1 GCA_945869715.1 Bifidobacterium breve | reverse complement strand
GGTTCGCCACTCAAACTGCCCGGCCATGGTGTTTCACGACTGACCGGAATGTTGCTGTGTTCTGGCACCCAGAAACTTTCAAAGCTACGAGCTTCAATTTCACGAGCAAGTTCGCTGGGCTCCATAGCAAAGTCAGCCGACATCATGGTGATGCCGATTTTTGTTTTAGTCATTAACGAATTGCCTTACTTGTTTGCGGGAGGTGAGCAAGTTCAATTTTTAATTCACGCTTGAGAATTTTTCCCGACATGTTGCGTGGCAACGGAGTTGGGCTCACATGGAAGTATCGCGGCAATTTAAAGTCGGCAAGTTGCGCTTTGCAACGTGCAAGAACATCTTCAGCCTTTACTTCTGCACCGCCGGTGAATACCACTACTGCAGGAGCTTCGCCCCACTTTTCGTGCGGCACACCAATAACTGCAACTTCAATAATTCCGGGCATGCCAGCGAGTACACGTTCAATTTCTGCTGGGTACACATTGAGCCCACCAGAAATGAGCATATCTTTTTTGCGGTCGACGACGTAGAGGTAACCCTCTTCGTCAACACGACCAAGGTCTCCGGTGTGGAGCCAACCACCGCGAAGCGCGGCGATAGATGCTTCGGGGTTGTTCCAATAGCCCGCCATCACGTGCGGGCCCGACAAAAGTATTTCACCTACTTCACCAACAGGAACTTCATTGTCGTCATCGTCGGCAATTTTTAGACCGCCGTGAATAATAGGGATACCTGCAGAACCCACTTTGCGTAGGGCATCGGCATTCGGCAATAACGTTCCGGCAGCAGACGATTCGGTGAGGCTGAACATCTGCAACATGGGAACGCCACGTGCTTGCACTGCTTTCAACAATGTCGGTGGAACTGGTGCACCACCTGCACAGGCAATGCGCCACGATGCCAGATTCGCAGTAGCAAAACGTGGGTGGTCTACTACTTGTTGGTGAATCACTGGCACTGCCATGAGTGCAGTTGCACCTTCTTGTTCAAAGAGGTCGAAAATGCGATCGGTATCAACCATTGGCTCAAGCAACAAGGTGCCACCCGACCAGTAAGTGAACAGGCACAGCGCCAACCCACCAGTGAATGCGAGTGGGAAGGGCAAGATGAGTTTGTCTTTGGGTGTGAGTTCAAGTGCTTGTGCCCAACTCTGTGACGCCGCATTGAACGAACCATGTGTGAGCACCGCGCCCTTTGGGTCACCAGTAGTTCCACTGGTATAACAAATAAATGATGGTTCGGAATCAAGCGTGTCGGCAATTCCAACACTTCCGCCAGTTACAAATATTTGCCCTAGGTCTTCAACGCGAATAACGGGGCATGAGCCAAATACTTCAGTTGTGGCAGCACTCAATGCTTCGTTGGTGAAAAGCAGTTTGCAACCGGCATCAGACACCACGTAGGCAACTTCAGGTGCAGTGAAGCGTGTATTAATAGGAACAATGACTGCCCCAATTTTCCAAGCGGCGACACTGAGTTCAATCCATTCCAGACAGTTCGTGAGTAACAAACCAATGCGGTCGCCACGGCCAATACCGCGTTCAACAAGGCCTGCCGCTAACTCATTTGTGTGTGTATCAAGCTCGCGCCACGAAGTAGATACGCCACCAAACTTGATTGCAATGTCATTTGGTCGCCAACGCGCCCAATACTCACCAATTTTTGCCAAGTTCATAAGTGATACCCCCACAAAAAGGTAGCCGCACAATGCCTGCCGTATTCTATTGGCATGTCTTTGCCTACTTTTCTCACCATTTCTGGCTCATTACGCGCAGGAAGTTTCAATACCGCAATACTTGAGCACTTTGCCCAGTTCGCCAACGGTCAGGCGAATGTGGCGCACAGTCATTACCTAGGTCAGCTTCCCCTTTATAACCAAGACCTCGACACCGACACTCCTCCTGCCGTTGTCGCTGCGGCCCGCGCAGAAATTGCGGCAAGTGACTTCGTTGTTGTGGCTACACCTGAATACAACTACGGCATTCCTGGCCCTGTGAAGAACTGGTTCGACTGGATGAGCCGTCCTTACGGCGCGCATGTGTTCTTAGGAAAGAAAGTTTTCATTATTGGTTCAGCACCTTCACCACGAGGCGGGAAGAACGCTGTGGAATACCTGCGCCTCGGCTTTACTGCCATACAAGCAGTGGTTGTTGGCGACGAGGTTCTGCTACCAAATATTCACGAAACGTTGAATGCAGCGAAGTCAGGCGATGACGCAACGCTCACATCGGTCTACACACATATTCTGCAGAGTTGCCAATAGCTCGCGCTAAACGAGCACTACTACTTTGGTTCCCATCTCTACCCAATTAAAGAGGAACTCGGCATCACGCGCCGCCATGCGAATACAACCCCCGCTTTGGAACGTGCCGAGTTGTTCTTCGGTTTGCATGAGGCCTTTCACATTGCAGTGGCCACCGGTCCACGCACAGGTAGGAATTTCATGAAATGCGATGGTGTTCTTGCCATTGGGGCTAATGGCGAAACGAGTTGACCACTTCATTTTAATTTCAGGAAAAAAGATGCTCTGTGAAAATTCGCTCTTACTAAATACGTTGTATGTTTTGGGCTTAGGCACAAGTTTCATACCTGAGACAGGAACCGACAGAGCAACGGTTCCATCTTCTTCAATGATCCATACCCAGTTGTCCATGTTCGCGTAAACAATGCGCCTACCCTTGCCCGACTTTTCCGGAACTGGACGCGGGTTCTCACGTGAATAGACCACCACTGTGGTGGTGGTTGGCCCGGGGGTAGTTGTCGTGGTGGTTTCAGGAATAGTTGTGACTGGAACCGTTGTGGTTGTTGGAGCAACGGTTGTTGACGTGGTCGATGTAACAGAAGCACTGCTTGATGATTCACCCGATGCAGCAACGGCGATGACCCCACCAAAAATGATGACAGCAGCAACTGGTGCCAACAATTTCACAAGCGTTTGCGTCTTCACATATTTACAGTAGCAACGCTTGAGTACTGAAACTTGGAACTACTTCGGCAAGTAGATACTTTTCTTTGTTAGTGCTTCACCATTAGCTACTGCCACAAGGCCATCTTCGTTCAGTTTAATGAGATGTGCGTAAACACTTCGGCTCGCAGCCTTATGAAGTTCCTTGTGCACGTCGGCATAAAGAACTTCCACGATTTTCTTAATGGTGCTTACTCCTGCGCGCACTTGTTCAAGTACTTGCACTTCACGTTCTTCTCGATGTTCCAAATATGCCCGCAAAAAAGGTTGCGGGTCTGTAACGGGGTTTCCATGTGTTGGCCAGAGCACCTTGTCGTTGCGCCCCTGCAATTTACGGACGGAGTCAAAGTAGTTGCGCATGTCACCATCGGGCGGGGTCACCACAGTTGTACTCCACCCCATAATGTGATCACCTGTGAAGAGAGCCTCTTCGGCATCGAGAGCAATACATAAGTGGTTCGATGTGTGGCCAGGAGTATGCACACCCGTTAACGACCAATTGCCCACCGTGAGAAACTTCTCGCCGTCTTTCACCAAGACATCAGGGACAAATGCGGTATCTACGTGCTCGCGCACATCAGTTTCTGCGCCAGATGTGTCAACAAAATTTTTTTCGTCATCGTTATCATCATCTGCAACTACTTCATAATACGGATGTGGGCCAAATGCGTAAGTTGGCGCACCGTAGGTTTCTTTCATCCACTGCGCAAGCGGCGAATGATCGCCATGGCAGTGTGTTGCCACGATGCCCACCACACGTTCACCTCGTAATGCATCTTCTAATGCCGTTCGATGAGAGTCAAGAATGGGGCCTGGGTCTATAACAACAACATCACCTTTGCCCACGATGTATGTGCCCGTACCGCGATACGTGAATTTTGAAGGGTTATTGGCTATTACCCGCCGAATGAGCGGCGACACCTGTTCACATGAACCATATTGCACATTCTCTAGTGCAGGCACAAAAGGAATAGGCATTACTTAATTGCGATTCTTCTTTACACGTCGCACGCGTTCTTTGGCAGGCACAACATGCGTGAGTGGGCTTTCAATTACTTCATGGCGCATTCCCCATTCACTAGAAATCGCCTGAATCATGGCGGCTGCGGGTAATGCAAGCACAGCACCAACCGGCCCGAGCACCGCGGCACCAGCAATTGCTGAACCAAATGCAAGCGCTGGATGCAGTTCCATGGTGCGAGCAGTAATGCGTGGTGAAAAGAAATAATTCTCAACTTGCTGATAAACCAAGATGAACCCAATAACGAAAAGCGCAGATGCGGGATGATTTATAAAACTCAGGACCACAGGAAGAACACCTGCAACATAAGTTCCCACGACGGGTAGGAACTGTGAGACCACACCCACCCATAGCGCCATTGCAATAGGTGCTGGCGTGCCAATTGCTTGGAATGCAATCCAGTGGAAAAAGCTTGAGAGCAATGCGAGCAATGCCCGCGAATACAAGTAACCGCCAGTTTTATTCACTGCAATTTCCCAACCTGCGAGCACCCGGCGTTGTCGATCGGGCGCTAGCCGCGAACACAAGGCGCGGCGCAATTTTGGCCCATCAGCAACGATGTAGAAAGTAAAGAGCAGAACTGAAAAAGCTTGCAAGAGAGCGCCAAGAGCTTGCACCGACAAGTTGATTACTTTGTCTTGCTGCGAATCAATAAATTTCTGCACCGGCCCATTCGGGTCTGAGATTTTGTCATTGACTTCTTGTGGGTTGATTTTTGCATTGAATGTGTCGTTGATAAATGACACCGACTCATTCACATATTTCTCGCTGTTCTGCAAAAGGTCAGCCATCTGGCTCGCCACTAACGTTGCAAACAGCGCTAAGAATGCCACCGCCAAGACCACGACACTCAAGACAATGCTGATTGTTGCCCGACCACGTTTCCATCCGCGCGCTTCCAATTTGTTCACACCTGGTTCAATGGCAAATGCGAGAAAGAGGGAAACCAACAGCAAAATGAAGAGGTTTGTCAGGCGGTTAATGGAATGGCGGGTTGCCACCATGACCAAGAACCCCACCCAGAAAATGGCAGCTGCCCTGATGAGCCACCGTGTGGAGCCCACTCGGTTTTTTTCAGACAGCGGTATGTTTTCTTCACCTGGAGACGACATATGTGAAGCGTACGCTGTCAAGATAAGCCCATGGCAACCATCGAGATCACCGAGTGCATCGAATCAGTTCGCAAACTCATTGCAGACAACATTCGCGAACGCGTGGTTGGCCCCGATAGCTCCACCAAGGCTCAAGACCTCATGACCGCTCCTGGCCCTCGTTGGTTTACCCCCGACCGACCCATTTACCGCGTTCATGGCGATGCCTCAATGTTTATTGGTGGCCTGCGTGCGGTTCTCTTTCAGTCGCTTCACCCGCTTGCCATGGCAGGAGTGGCCATTCACTCCGATTACAAGGCCGACCCGTGGGGCCGCCTGCAACGCACTGCCGATTTCTTGGCGTCCACCAGTTTTGGTACCGCCGAAGTAGCCCAAGCAGCGGTCAACCGCGTGCTCGCAGTTCACGAGCGTGTAACCGGAGTTGCCTCCGATGGTCGCCCGTACTCGGCAAATGACCCACACCTTTTGTTATGGGTGCATGTTGCCGAAGTCGACAGCTTTCTTGCCGCCTACCAACGTTACGGCGCAACGTCGCTCGACCAGAAAGATCGCGACGGCTACGTGGCCGACATGTCGGTTATTGCAAGTGCACTCGGCGTGCCGAACCCGCCGACAACTGAAGCCGAGTTGCGCAAACAACTTGCCGACTTCCGCAGTGAATTGAAATCAACAAAAGAGGCTCGCGATGCAGCGCGATACCTCATTATTCAACCACCCCTCGAGGTCCCCGCACGCGCTGCGTATTCGCTCATTGCTGCTGCCGCAGTATCGCTTCTTCCTGCCTGGTCGCGCTTTCCGCTACGTCTTCCGTATCTTCCCCTCACGGAATTTGCTGTTGCTCAGCCTTTGGGCGATGTAATTACTCGCACATTTCGCTGGGCAATTGAGGGCGACTTAACTGCACCTACTACCGCATCATAAAGAGCCTGCGCGTACGGGTCGCTGGCAGCGGTATCTTCCGGATGCCATTGCACTGCGAGTAACCAACTTGTGTTGTGTTCCACTGCCTCAATGAAACCATCGCTCGACCACGCAACTGCGGTGAGACCTTCACCTAATACATCAATTGCTTGGTGATGAAATGAAGCAACATCAATTTCATTTGCGCCAATAACACGATGAACGTGCGAGCCTTCGTCAATACGTACAGAATGAACTGCGAACTCCTCGCCATCGGGAAAATTAATTGGCTTGTGTGCAATGTTGGATTCGTCGTCAATGTGCTGGTGCAAAGTTCCGCCTAGTGCCACATTGACCAATTGAATTCCCCTGCACACTGCGAGAACTGGCTTTTCTAGCAACAACGCTGCATGCAATAACGCCATTTCGAAATGGTCTTGCAGAGCATTTACACCATAAGTACGCGGGTGCGGCTCATGGCCATATAACGCGGGGTCAACATCGGGCCCACCCATGAGCAACAACGCATCGAAGGTGCTCATCACATCTTTCGCAGCATCACTCGTCAAATCACGCGGCGTAATGACAACAGGTTCTCCACCCGCACGAAGAATTGCATCTAAATAACGCTGCCCAGCGAAGGTGGCTGCATCGCGAGAAACTTTTCCCGCACTTGCTGTGCGACCCGCAACTGCAACGAGCGGTGCCACGAATTAGTCGGCGACGGTAATGGTGACTGAGTTGATGACCACGTCTGTTTTCGGACGATCGCCAGAACCTGTTGCAACTTTTTGCATTGCATCAACAACTTCGAGACCTTTAACAACTTGGCCAAACAACGCATATGCAGGTGGCAAGCGGCAACCATCGGGGCCAGAGATAATGAAAAACTGTGAGCCATTTGTGTTTGGCCCAGCGTTTGCCATTGCGAATGAACCCACTTGATACTGACCAGCTGATGGAAGTTCGTCTTCAAAGCGGTAACCCGGGCCACCGGTGCCGGTGCCAGTTGGGTCGCCACCTTGGCAAACAAAACCATTGATGATGCGGTGGAAAATAATGCCGTCGAAATAATGGTTCAACGCAAGAAAGATAAAGCTGTTGACGGTCTTTGGAGACTTGATGGGGTCGAGAGCAATGACCATGGTGCCCATTGAGGTCTCCATAGTTGCGGTGTAACGCTTGGCGGGGTCAATGCCCATTTCGGGGTATGCCGCAAATTTTTGCTGCTGAGGGGCGGATCCGTCGAATGGGGGAAAAGCTGGTGCACTGGACATAAAACAACACTATCTGCCTAGGCGAGCCAAGCACTAACCTCAGACCTATGGAAAATGAGTTTGCATCGTCAGCCCCAGAAATCAGCCTCGACGCTGTCGACCTCGACACCATTGAGCAAGATCTTGCCGATGTAGAAACAGCACTTGCCCGCCTTGAAGCTGGCACGTACTGGACCTGTGAAACAACAGGTCAAGAACTTCCGAGTGATCTTCTTGCAGCGCAACCAACCGCGCGCAGCATTACGTCGCTTTAGTTGTTGCGCAGCTTCGACAACAAGCGCAATATTTCGAGATAGAGCCATACGAGTGTGATGACCACACCAAGCGCTGCAAACCACTCCATTTGTTTCGGCAGTCCTTCTTTTTCACCACGCTCAATAAAGTCGAAATCGAGTGCAAGGTTTGCGGCAGCTAAACCCGCAACAAAAATGCTGAATCCAATGCCAAGCAGGCTGGCATCGTTGAAAAACGTAATGTTTGCGCCAAGCAAATTGAACAGAAACGACACACCGTAAAAAATAAGTAAGCCCACCATGGCGCTCATCACAACGCGACGGAATTTGTCGTTCACGCGAATGATGCCTGTGCGATACATCACCAACATTGCAACGAAAACTCCGAGCGTTGCGCCAACTGCTTGCAGCACAATGCCGCTGTATTGAATGCTGTAGGCGCGTGAAATAGCGCCCACCACAACACCTTGCGCAATGGCATACATCGGGCCTAAAACGCGTGCGTACTGCGGGCGAAAACTTGCGCCCAATGCACACACCAACCCCACAAGTACGCCCGCAATAATCCAACCTGGGAATTGAACTTGGCCGGCAACCGGCTCGCTCACCAGGCTCCAGCCGAAGGTGGCTGCGCCCAACAAAATTGCCAAAAGCGTCAAAGTGGCCGTAGCTGCCCCGCTGGCGGTCATGGTGTCGCCCGCTGCACGAGTCGTGACCCAGGGGCTTGATGGCCCATCGGAAAGTGGCGCAATTGCCTCTGTTTTCGGGCTTTTTGCGGTGCCGGCGTCGGCCTCTGAGGCTGCCCAGCCGCGCTGCGCTGCCTGCTTCATCGACTTTTCATTAAGGAGTGGATTTGCCATACAGCACACGTTACAGAAATTGGGTGATTGTTGGTTGTCACGCCACATGGCGTCGGTATCGTAAGGCGTATTCCCCGCTGGGGAATATTGGGCTAAGAGGGAGCATTCATGGCTAAGGACCGTGTCGACCGCGATGAGGAAGACCTTGTTCGGCTATACCTCACCGATATTGGCCAATACGCCCTGCTCACCAAAGACGACGAAGTTCGTTTAGCCAAAGCCATTGAAGCTGGCAAAGAAGCGCAAGTTGAACTTGCTGAAACCGAAAAAACTCTGACGCCTACCAAAAAGCGCGATCTGAAGCGCGCAGCAAAAGAAGGCGAAACTGCCGAGCGCGCGTTTGTTCAATCCAACCTGCGCCTCGTGGTGTCTATTGCAAAGAAGTACCAGGCATCGGGCTTGCCGCTACTCGACCTCATTCAAGAGGGCAACCTTGGTCTTATGCACGCCGTTGAAAAATTCGACTGGCGCAAAGGTTTTAAATTTTCTACATATGCAACCTGGTGGATCCGTCAGGCCATCACTCGCGGTATCGCAAACACTGGGCGCACCATTCGACTTCCGGTTCACGCTGGCGACACACTTGCCCGTTTGCAAAAGGCTCGCTCACGACTCGAATTGAAATACGGTCGCCCTGCAACTTTGGCTGAACTTTCCAAAGAAGTAGAAATGCCCGAAGACAAAGTCACCGAGGCATTGCGCTTTGCTGCTGAACCATTGTCATTGTCTGAACCATTGCGTGAAGATGGCGATGCAGAACTTGGCGATGTGGTTGAAGACCGCTCGGCAGAGTCACCATTTGAAGTTGCAGCTACTGCTCTCTTGCCAGAAGAAATTCAGCGACTCCTTGCCCCTCTCGACGAGCGTGAGCGTGAAATCTTGAAATTGCGTTTCGGTCTCGACCGTGGCGAGCCTCGCACGTTGGAAGAAGTGGGCGACCACTTCAACCTCACTCGCGAGCGCATTCGTCAAATTGAAGCTCGCGCCATGAGCAAGTTGCGTCACCCGTCTAGCGACACCGGTGCACGCGACCTACTTGCTGTCTAAGTTTCTTTACTTTCACGAACTGCCAGTTGCGGCACTCGCAACAACGCATTGAGGCCCTGCCAAATGGCTACTGCTCCAATACCAAGAGCAACGGGAAGAATTGCTCGCACAGACCATTCATCGCCCATGCCAGGAACAAATCGATGCATCACTTGATTGCGATGAAGCCCAACAGCGACCACTAGTGCAATACCCGCTGCCGTAGAAACCGCTGCAACAAACTCTTCACCGCGTAAAGCCATTGCCACTAATGCAAGAAGTAGACCACCAACACCTAAGGCAATGAGCGATGGCGTGTCACGCGCAACACTCGGTAACGAGAAAAACTGCAGTATTCCTAGTGTTGTCACGGCAATGCTCATAACAACAAGATCGGCCTTTCGCAACCGATTACCCAACAGCATTGCAACGGCTGCTGCGGGTACAACAAGTAACCACCACCATGAACCTGGTGCATCTTCAACGTACAAACTTCCTTCAACTGCAGTTGTTACGCCATCGACCTTCATGTCAATGAGCCACTCTTGTACTAAACCATCGGAGTTAACCACCGCAGGTTTTAATGGGCTCATCCAATGCACACGATGGTCGTGCCATATTGCCTCGCTGTTGCTTGCTATTTGGCGCCATGTTGGTGCATCTGTACTTACATACTCAGTGGGGACAGCACTGCCCGACCCGTACCGTGTTTTATTAATGAACACGGTAGGCGACCATGAATTTTCAAACACTCGCCCCTTTTCATCAATCAGTAAATATGGTTCTTCGTCGTAACCAATGACTTCTGCGCTGTGCCCCAGCTGCACTTTCATTTTCACAAACGCGTCAACGCCAACAATGGAAACTTCAATTGCAGTGGTGGCTGGAGTTACTTCTTGAACAACACTGCGCGTGTTACCCGGCTGAGCAGGGTCGGCGTGAGCACCTATTGCAGGGCTCAAAAGCCAGAACCCCACAATTGCTAAGAGGAGTAACTTCCACGATTGGCGGAGGTGGACGGGAATCGAACCCGCCAGACGAGGTTCACTCGTCTCAACCGCTTTGAAGGCGGCGGAGCCCACCAGGCGCACAGACACCTCCATCAGAAAAGAGTATCGGGTATTGCAACTAAATGGGACTTTCTGAAAAGTAGTTGCCACAAAGTGCCCCTGAAATCACACATTGAAGTACCTCACCAATTTGAGGCCCAAACATGTGAAAGGAGCACCCATGATTGTGGTGTGTAGATCCCCAAAAGGTGGCAGCGGAACCACCATTACCAGTGCCGCACTTGCAATGATGCTCGCTGCACAACACCGTGGCGGAGGTTACATCGTCGATCTTGTAGGTGAACTTGCTCCAGCACTCGGCATTCCCGACCCACCCGATACTCAACCAGTCGACGTGAATGCTTCCCTTAAATTAATTTCCTTTGCCCCTCGCGAGTTCCGCACAACCGTTGAACACAATTGGAAAGAAATAGCCGACCAACTTCTTGCCTATGACGCGCCGGTGGTCATTGATGCAGGAACCACTGAGCTCAACGAGAACCTCGAGCGAATTGCGAATCGCACATTTCTCATACTGCGTCCGTGCTACTTGGCACTGCGTAAGGCCAGTAACAAAATGAGCCACGGGTACTTGCGTAGCGACGGCATCATTGTGCTTGAAGAGACCGGCAGAGCACTGACACCAACCGATATTTCCACGGTGTTGAAGACCCCAATCGTTGCGACCATCAAGGTTGACCCCAGTGTTTCACGAGCCGTCGATGCCGGCCTTTTGAGTAGCCGCATTCCTGCTGCACTCAATGAAGGCCTCAGTGCACTGGTTGAAACGCTGTCTGTACCAGCGGCAAAAAAGCAAGGCCTCTAATGCAACACCGCAACCGCTCTGCTCTGCCCCACTTTGCTGGATTACAAGATCTCGTCAACGATCCAGATGTCAAAGAAATCATTGTCAATAACAACACCGAGGTGTGGGCCGAACGTACAGCGGGTCTAGAACGTGCAGGTTCACTAGCGCCAGGTGAAGCAGCCGCTCTTCTTGAACGTTTGCTTGCCCCAATTGGTCGCCGTATCGACCTTTCTTCTCCTGTTGTCGATGCCCGACTCAGCGATGGCTCACGACTCTGCGCTGCCATTCCTCCTGTGAGCCCATACGGGCTGTGTCTCACCATCCGCCGGTTCTCTACTTCTGCTCTCGGCATTTCCTCATTTGCCAACGGCCGCGTCACCGATCTCTTGCACTCAATAGTGCATCAGCGCCGCAACATTGTTATTGCTGGTGCTACATCTACTGGTAAAACAACATTGCTCAGTGCACTCGCAAGTGAAGCGCCGCCGAATGAACGTCTTGTTGTATTGGAAGACACCAATGAACTAGCCGTGGCTCACCCACATGTGGTGTATCTCGAGTCTCGACCATCATCAGCAGAAGGAATGACGGAAATATCGCTGTCGCATTTAGTGCGTCATGCTTTGCGGCTACGGCCAGACCGGCTCATTGTGGGTGAAGTACGAGGCCCCGAAGCGTTCGACATGCTGCAAGCAATGAACACCGGTCATGCCGGTTCAATGTCTACTTGCCATGCAAATAGCGCTCACGATGCGCTGTACCGGCTCGAGAGCATGGTGTTACAAGCAACACCAAACTGGCCACTTCTTGCAGTTCGCTCGTACATTGCATCGGCAATTGACGTTGTTGTATTCGTCGAGCGATGCCCCCAAGGAAGTCGCCATGTTGCACAAATTGTGGAAATTGGCGACACCCTCACCACGCATGGCACCTACAGTACAAGTGTTCTTGCACACAGTTTGCACCCGAGCAACGGTGACCTCGCACTGGTCATGTAATGCAACTCCTTGCATTCGTACTCTACTTTTCCGCTTTTTATTTAGCTGTTGAGCACTTCGTCTTCACACACTGGACCCGACTGCGCATTATTCATGCAGTAATTCCCGTACAAAAACATCAACCTCTTGCACCACCACATTTCTTTGCGTCAAAAAAACTGCGCCGAAAGAAACGGCCCTTTCCACCAGCACTAGCAACTGCCGACTTTCTTGACGCTATTGAAAGGTCTATTCACACCGGTCATTCACTTCGTGCAGCAGTCAATGATGCTCTTCATATTCTTCCTACACATATGCGAGTGCACTTCCAGACTCTTGCATTGCATTGTCGCATCGGAGCTCCACTTGAAGAAGTGCTCACAACCGCATTCGCCAATGACACCCCAGCCGATGTTGTTTTTGGTATTCAAGCCATCGTTGCCGCCAGTGCTGGAGGCGTTGGCACGCGATACGCACTAGAGCGCGCAAGTTGGGTACTCCGCGAACGCCACTCCGTCAACGAAGAACGCCGCCTCCAATCTGCACAGGCATTGTTTTCTGCGCGCGTATTATCGTGGCTGCCACTTGCCTTTGGCACCATGATGGTGGCTACCAACCCAAATGTGAGAGACGTTCTCTTCACCACTCCTGTTGGTTTTTTGTGTTGCGGTGTTGGTGCAGCACTCAATTTCACTGGACGCTGGTGGATGAAAAAGATGTCTCATCAAAAAATTGATGCCAGCACTTATGCCTTCATAGATTTCATCGACCTACTCGTTGTGCTCTTAAAGAGCGGAAACAGCACGCACCACGCCTTTCTTGCAATGTCACAGTGGGCTCAGCCCGCTGTGCGTAATGCAGTAGCCGATGTGCTCACCACAAGTGAAACGAACACTCGATTCGTCGATGCGTTACCACTTCTTATTTCCTACTTTGGCAACAGTGCAACGGGCGTTGTGAATGCACTTGCTGCATCAGAGCGCGACGGTCTTCCCCTTGCACCGCTACTTGAACGACTTTCGCATGAAGCACACTGTGAACGGCGACGTATTGCACAAGAAGATGCCGCAAAGCTTCCTGTTCGCATGGCCTTTCCTCTCGTGCTTTGTGTTCTGCCTTCATT
>CAMBPP010000029.1 GCA_945869715.1 Bifidobacterium breve | reverse complement strand
AAGGCTGCTATGCCGAAAAAAGCCGCAGCCGCGGTAAAAAAAGTGGTCACACCGATCAAGAAATCTGCACCGAAAAAAGCCGCTGCTCCGGCAAAAGCCGCATCGAAGGTCGCAAAGAAGTAGACAGTATTCATGCTTATTGCTACATGGAACGTGAATTCACTCAAAGCTCGTTTGCCGCGGGTGACAGCTTGGCTTGAAGAAGTGCAGCCCGATGTTGTGTGTATGCAGGAAACGAAAATGAACGATGCTGCATTTCCAGCATTGACCTTTGAAGAGATGGGCTATTCCACGGCGCACTTTGGGCAAGGCCAGTGGAACGGCGTAGCTCTTCTTTCTAAAGTTCCTATGAAAAATGTGGTTGTTAATTTCGCGGTTGGCGAACCAGATCACGAAGCTCGCATTATTACGGCCGACTGTGGCGGCGTACTGGTTACTTCTGTATACGTGCCAAATGGCCGTGCGCTTGACAACGATCACTACCAATACAAATTACGCTGGATGAAACAACTGCGTGCGCACGCCGAGGCACTCACCACGCCACAGGGAAAATTGGTCATTGCGGGTGACTACAACATTGCACCAGAAGATCGTGATGTTCCTGACCCAGCCAAACTTGCGGGGCAAACACACGTCAGTGATGCTGAACGCGAAGTTCTTGCCGATCTTTGTGGCTGGGGTTTACGTGATGTTTTTCGCGACCACTACCAGGAAAGCAAGTTGTACTCCTGGTGGGACTACCGCGGTGGAGACTTTCATCAGGGTCGTGGAATGCGCATCGATCTCATGCTGGCAACACAAGCCGTTGCCGACAAAACATCGTGGGTGGGTATCGATAGAAACTCACGCAAGGGTGAACAGCCAAGTGACCATGCTCCTGTTTTGATGATGGTCGATGCGTGAGCGACGAGTCATTTGAAACCAGTACTTTCAGCTCTGAAGCTGTAGAGAAGATGTTTCAAGGCTTCCACGAGCGAACTCTCGGGAAGTCTCCAGAAGAAAATGCACGCGATCAACTTGCCACAGCTGCCCGCAACATGTCTGATGCAATAATGAAATTGTCGGCGGGTGTAGATGTGGTGAATGAACTCACTGCAAAGGTGCAAGAGGTGGAACAGCTCATGCGTGAGTACCCCTTTGCTGGCAAAACTGGTACATCGTTAGCGCCTCGTGCCGATGGTTCGTATGGCGTGGGCAACTCATTTCTTGATCGCAGCCCAATCATTGGCTCAATGAACCCTGTTGCGCCCCCCATGACAATTGAAATTCGTCAGCTCACTGCTGGAGACCACTCCACGGCACGAGTGGTTGGCCGAGTAAGTTTTGCCGATGTGTTTGAGGGCCCTCCCGGGTGTGTGCACGGAGGTGTTATAGCTGCAGCATTCGATGAAGTACTTGGTATCACCCAGTCGCTGACAGGAAACCCTGGAATGACTGGGCAGTTAACGGTGCGTTATTCGTCGCCAACGCCGTTGCATGCGGAGCTTGTTTTTGAAGGGCGAATTGACCGCATTGAAGGTCGGAAAATTTTCACTGTGGCAACTCTGATGAATGGCGAAACGAAGTGCGCTGAAGCCGAGGGGCTTTTTATTTCCATGCGACCCGAAGTTTTTGAGCGCCTGCTACGTATTCGGCGCGGTGAACTGAGCGAGTAGCGGCAAGAGGCTGGGTGCAAGTGACTCTGCAGTAAGCGCACCAAAAATAGAGGCAAGTTCTTCAAGAGAAGTTGGCATTTCTTTTTCGAGGCGAGCAAGTGTTGCATCGTTGCAAATGCCCACCTCTGTAGTTTTTAATTGACGAGCCCGCTCTTTGCGCCACGTACGTAGTGCACCTTTAGGTGTGGCAGCACTCACAGCTTTTGCGTATTGCATAATTTCTTCTGGCATGCGAGCCGTAGTGGTTTCACCGAGGGGAAGGTTAACAAAATATTTACTCGGGCGAGCTTTACGGCTATTGCGTTCGGCGGCATGGGTAACAAACAGCTTTTCTGCAGCACGAGTAATAGCAACGTAGGCCAAGCGCACTTCTTCAGCCTTTTGAACCGCCGTGCGTGAAGAGGAGTGTGGCAGCAAACCCTGTTCTGCTCCGGCAATGAAAACGGTATTCCATTCGCGACCTTTAGCCGCATGGAAAGTGAGCAACTCGATGCCGTCTTCGCTGTGGTTGGAGCGCTGACCAACGGTAGACAGCCACGTCATAAACATGGAGCCATGCGCCGCACCCGTGGGGTGATCTTGAAGAAATTCATTCACTTGTTCAGACAAGAGAAACTCTGGAGACTCTGGTTCTGATGCTATGCGTAGTTCTAGCGCCCAGTCGGCAAGTGCATAGCGGTGAGTGAGCGCGGCGACTTCTTGTAACAAGGGAGCAACTACTGCCGATTGACCTCGCGCAAGAACAGGTATGTGGTGTTTCTTCAAAGCTCCAGCAACAATTTCGCGCTGAGTGTTGGTGCGCACAAGAACGGCGATGTCGCTCCACCTGGCTAGAGAGCGATGAGCTTGCGTAGCAAGAAGCGCAATGCCATTTGCTTCGTCGTGCTCATTGGCATAGCCCTGAATAGTGATTGCATCGCCATCGAGTTTGGTGGAACGAGCCGTTGCGGTAATGCCGTTGTTGGTAAGAACGTGCAAGCCAGCGGAAACAATGACAGGGGAGCAGCGATAGTTGTTGACCAAGTGCACAATATGGGCACCACCGAGTTTTTCGGGAAGAGTGTCGAACAGTGATGGCTCTGCTCCGTTCCACCCATAGATAGATTGCAGTGGGTCACCTACAACAAACACGTCGCGATTTTTTCCACGCAGTGCAGAAAAGAACGCAAATTGCTGAGGGTTCATGTCTTGAGCTTCGTCGACAAGAAGGTGCCTATAGCGCCACCTTGTTGCTTCGGCGTAGTCGAAATCGTTTGCAATATCGTGTGTAGTGCGTGAGAGGAGATCGCCTAAGTCGACCACACCGCGCTTTGCTTTCGTTTTCTCGTATTCAGAAAATACCTTTTCCAGATCTTCTGGCTTGGCAATTGTGGTGCGCTTTGCTGCCGCAGCGGCTGCGAGGTAAGCAGGGGGTGTTAACGCTCTGGCTTGTAGCCATTCAAGCTCGCTGAGTGCTTCATTAACGCTGACTCGTGAGCGAATGAACTTGATGGATTCATTAACGATGCCGTACCTGTTGGTGAGCACTGTAGGCAGGGGGCGACCTTGGTCGGTGCAACGCTGGCGTAGGAGCGCAAAAGCTATGGCGTGAAAAGTGCCAGTATGAATTCCGCGTGGTGTGCGGCGGCGCAGTTGGGCTGCCGCCTCGCGGGTGAAAGTAATGGCCAACGTATGTTCGGCATCGGCGGTGGCGTTGTCGATGCGGTAGTCGATGCGTTGAGTGAGAACCGTAGTTTTGCCCGAACCGGCACCTGCCAGAACAATGACGGCATCGGCAGGAGCGGTGACCGCCTGATGCTGTTCAGCGTCGAGGGCGTATAGGAGCGACGAAGCAGACATTGCCTTCACGATAGAGGTTGGGTGCCACAGTGGGCGACAAGAGAGGCTTTGGCGGCAAAAACTTCACTATTGTGGGGACATGCCGTTGCCAAAAGACACGCTGAACCAGAACGAAGAAATTGTTCTCGACATCCACCCCCATTGGTGGTATTTCGCCGGGTCGGTAGGAATCCTTATTCCCATCACCATTGCCGAAATATTTATCGCTACAAAAATTGATAGCGGATTCTGGAATTTTCTTCCCAAAGTGTCGGCAGGTGTATTTGCCATCACGGTCCTCTGGGTCATTTGGAAATATCTCTTGTGGCGCAATACGCATTTTGCTGTCACCAACTACCGAGTCATTTATCAGAGTGGCTTCTTTTCGAAACAGGGAATTGAAATTCCTCTCGAGCGCGTGAACAATGTGAACTTCAACCAGAGCATCATTGAGCGCATACTTGGTGCAGGAGACTTGCTCATTGAATCTGGCGGCCAAGATGGGCAGCAGCGCTTCTCCGATATTCAACGTCCACAAATTGTGAAAAAAATGTTGCTTGAACAAGTGCAGTTTCGCATGGATGGTCGTACGGGAATACGCACTAATGACGTAGCAACTCAATTGGAAAAACTTGAAGGTTTACTGCAACGCGGCGCGATTACCCGTGAAGAATTCGATAGAGAAAAAAGTAAGATTATTGGTTCATGAAAATAGTGAGCCTTGTTCCGTCTGTGACGGAAACATTGCTGGCCTGGAATATTGGGCCAATTGCATGTACGCGGTTTTGCGAACAGCCCTCTTTGCAACATGTAGGGGGAACAAAAGACCCCGATATCGCAGCCATCGTCGCATTGAAGCCCGACCTTATTGTCGTCGATCGTGAAGAGAATCGAAAAGAAGATGCTGAATCGCTTACTGCACATGGCCTAGCGGTTTGCGACTTGCATGTGGTGTCGGTGCACGATGTGCCGCGTGAAATGCAGCGACTGTCAGACCTCGTTGGTGGGCCAACGTTGTCGCTCGGCGAACTGCCAGAACAAAAACAGCGCAGTGTTGCCTTTGTGCCTATATGGCGGCGACCATGGATGACCATTAGCCGGGAAACCTATGGAGCCACCTTGTTGCGGTGTCTCGGTATCCACGTTTTTCAACCCAATTCTCCCGATGCGTACCCCACGTTGAGCGATGAAGATCTTGCGGGTCTCAATGCGCAAATAGTTCTGCTGCCAACGGAGCCTTATGTATTTGCCGAGCGCCATATTGCTGAAGTTCAAGAACGTACAGGCATTTCCGATGTGCGCATTATTGACGGTAAAGACCTTTTCTGGTGGGGAGCTCGCACAAATGAAGCACTCACACGATTAGGCAATGATCTCGCTCGTTTGTAAAAGCACCACACCTTGTAGTTTGAAGAGATGAAATATTCTCCACTTGGTCGTACCGGAATGCTCGTTTCGCCGTTGTGCCTGGGCAACATGATGTTTGGGTCTTGGGGAAACAGCGACCACGACGACTGCGTGCGCATTGTGCACCGCGCCCTCGATGAAGGCATCAACTTTGTCGATACTGCCGACGTGTATTCGGCTGGTGACAGCGAAGTCATTACAGGTAAAGCGCTTTCTGGTGGGCGCCGCGACAACGTTATTTTGGCAACCAAGTGCCATTTCCCCATTGAGGGCGGGCCATTCGCAGTTGACCGCGCGCCAAATACATGGGGTAATAGTCGACGACACATTTTGAAGTCATGCGAAGATAGTTTGCGACGACTGAATACCGATTACATCGACTTGTATCAATTGCACCGCCCCGACACCAATGTGCCCATTGAAGAATCATTATCGGCACTCAATGATCTTGTACATCAAGGCAAGATTCGCGCCTTTGGTACTTCCACCTTTCCAGCTGAGCACCTCATGGAGGCCGCATGGGTTGCCAGTGACCATCGGTATATTCCCTTCAGCACTGAGCAACCCCCGTACAGCATTTTTGTGCGGTGGATTGAACGCGATCTTTTGCCCACGTGCCAAAAATTGAACATGGGAACTTTGGTGTGGAGCCCACTTAACGGTGGGTGGTTGTCGGGCGTGTATCGCGCAAATGCGGCTCAGCGTAGTGAAGGCCGTGCTCAGCGCGCACCGGCACGTTTCGATGTCAGCGACCCTGCGAACCAAAAGAAAATGGATCTCGTTGAGGATCTCGTGCTCATTGCCGACGAAGTTGGGGTCACGCTGGCTCAGCTGTCCTTGGCCTGGGTGCTGCATCACCCCGGGGTCACGAGTGCCATCATTGGTCCGCGCATTATGGAGCATCTCACCACAGTTCTTGGTGCCGATGAAGTGGTGTTGAGCCCAGAAATTCTTGACCGTATCGATGCCCTTGTGGCTCCGGGAACAACGGTGACCCCCGATGAAGCGCGCTGGGAGACACCTGCATTACGCGCGGAAAACCGCCGCTAGTAGAGTGGGCAAGTGCCACAACTTTCTCTGCCTACAGGTATCACCATTGAATACGAAACCTTTGGGAACCCAGCCGACCCAGCGTTGCTGCTCATCTCGGGTTTCTCGGCGCAACTCACCTCGTGGCACGAAAATTTGTGCAAACTTTTTGCCGCGCAGAACTTTCACGTCATCCGCTTCGACAACCGCGATTGTGGGCTGTCAACCAAATTAGATGGTGTGGTGGTCAACACCACTGCAGTCATTACGGCCGCACTCATGGAAGAACCTATTCCGGAAGTTCCTTACACGCTTACACATATGGCAGCCGATGCCATGGGAGTGCTTGACGGCCTTGGTATTGCCAAAGCCCATGTGATGGGCGCATCAATGGGTGGAATGATTGCTCAAACGGTTGCCATTGAGCATCCTCATCGCGTGTTGTCGCTTACCTCGGTCATGTCGCAGCCGGGTGACCCTGAAGTGGGGCAACCCACAGCTGAAGCAATGGAGTCGTTCTTTACGCCACCGCCTACTGTGCGCGAAGAGTATTTAGATTCTTCAGCTTCATGGCTGGTGTGGCATTCAAAAAAATATCGAGACGCTCAACGTACGCGCGCGCAAGCTGCGGTTGATTTCGATAGAAGTTTTTATCCAGAAGGTGGCCCGCGGCAACTCGCAGCCATTTATGCCAGTGGACGCCGTTCTGAAGGTTTAGCGAAACTCACCATGCCAACACTTGTATTGCACGGTCTTGACGACACGCTCATCGCGCCCGATGGTGGAGAGCGCACTGCCGAAATTATTCCAGGCGCGAAACTCGTGATGCTAGAAGACATGGGTCACGATCTTCCCGAGGCATTGTGGCCGCGGTATGTTTCTGAATTTCTCGAGTTAACTGCTCGCGTCTAACAACTCTTACATCAACAATCCACAGAAAAAGGAATGAAATTATGGCTGGTCCACTGAGCGGTTATCGGGTCATTGAAATTGCAGGCATCGGGCCGGGTCCTTTTGCTGCAATGTTGTTGTCAGATCTTGGAGCCGAGGTCATTCGCGTTGAACGTGCACAGTCGGTACGCGGGCCAGCACCAGAAACTCCTCACTTCGACATTTTGTTGCGCGGTCGTCGCAACATCGCCATCGATTTGAAAAACCCCGCAGGAGTAGAAACGCTCTTAACTCTGGTTGAAGGTGCAGATGCAATTATTGAAGGTTTTCGACCTGGCGTCATGGAGCGTTTAGGCATTGGGCCCGACGCATGTTTGTTGCGCAACCCGAAAGTGGTGTTTGGCCGCATGACGGGTTGGGGTCAAACCGGCATGTACGGGCCAGCAGCTGGTCACGACATCAACTACATCTCACTCGCCGGCGCATTGAAGCACTTTGGCCGTGCTGGTGAAATACCCACCCCTCCGCTCAATATGGTTGGCGACTTTGGTGGCGGAGGAATGTTCCTCGCGCTCGGAGTGGTGGCTGCATTGCTCGAAGCTCAAAAAAGTGGCAAGGGTCAGGTAGTAGACACGGCAATGGTCGATGGTACTGCAGTACTCATGACCATGTTCTGGGCAATGAAAAATGTCGGAATGTTCAATGAGAATGAGCCCGGAACCAACCTGCTCGATACTGGTGCGCATTTTTATGACGTGTACAAGTGCAAAGACGGTGAATATGTTTCGCTCGGTTCCATTGAGCCGCAGTTTTACGCGGAACTCATGCGCCTTACTGGTTTAGAGGGTGATGCTGAGTTTGCGAAGCAAATGGATAAGTCGCAGTGGCCACATTTGAAGGCCCGTCTCGCTGAAGTGTTTGCAGCAAAAACGCAGCGCGAGTGGTGCGACATTATGGAGGCAACCGATGTGTGTTTTGCACCGGTACTCACAATGAGCCAGGCTGCTCAGCACCCACACAACGTTGAACGCAAAACATTTGTTGAGCATGGTGGCGTCATGCAACCATCGCCTGCTCCACGTTTTTCTCGCACACAGAGCGAACTCACGTTGACGCCTGCGCATGCTGGCCAGCACACGCGCGAGGTGCTTGAAATTTGTGGCTTTGCCACAACAGATATTGATGCACTTGTCGCCAGCGGCGCAGTGAAAGAAGCCTGAGGCGTGGGCGTACTTGTCGCATTTCATGCTCACCCCGATGACGAAAGTATTTCTTCAGGGGGAACACTCGCCAGAGCAGTGAAAGAAGGACACACGGTTGTACTTGTAGTGGCGACAGGTGGTGAACATGGTCAGCGTCCGCCTGGCGTTGATGATGCGGAAGCTCTCGCTGAATTGCGGCGTCGCGAAACGCAAGAATCGTGCGCAGTGCTCGGCATTCAACATTTGGAGTGGCTGGGGTACCACGACAGTGGAATGACCGGATGGCCACAAAATAGCGACAAGCGTGCTTTCATGAATGCGTCAGTGGAAGAAGCTGCAGAACAGCTTGCTGCAATTTTAAAAAAGTATGGCGCAACGGTGCTCACCACTTACGACTGGCATGGTAACTACGGCCACCCCGATCATATTTCGGTGCACAAAGTGGGCTACCGCGCTGCAGAAATTGCAGCTGTGAGCGAAGTGTATGAAGCAACAATGAACCGCGACTCTTTTCGCCGATTGCAAGAAATGGCACGTGGCTCTGGCGAAGTTGCCGAAGGTGAAGAATTTGATGTTGATGGGCCAGCCGACGATGGCAACCCAATGGGAATGCCGGAAAATGAGTTAACGCATCGCATCGACGTCAGTAGTTATTTAGACCAAAAGCGTGAGTCGTTGTTCAAACATGCCAGCCAAATTACTGACAGCAGTTTTGTATCAAAAATGCCACCAGAAATTTTTGCCATCGCTTTTGGCACAGAGTGGTTTTTGAAGCGTGGAGTTCCAACTGAACCGAAACAAGACTGGATTTTTTCGTGAGCGTACGCTTACACCTTGTGCGTCACGGCAGGGCTGCAGCGGGTTGGAATGTTGACCGCGACCCAGTGCTTGATGATCTGGGCAAAGAGCAATCAGTAGAAGTTGCGCAACGCTTAGTGGGGTTGGGCCCGCTACCGGTGTATTCAAGTCCGTTGCGTAGGTGTCAAGAAACTTCTAGCCCGTTGAGTGCGCTGTGGAACACCGTTCCAATTATTGAACCTCGTGTCGCTGAAATTCCTTCGCCAGTAGGTATTGCACTTGAAGAGCGTGTGGAATGGTTGCGCAGCGCAATGGCTGGCACTTGGACGCAACTAGGAATAAGCGATGGCGATGTTTACACGCAGTATCGACGTGACCTTTTGAACACTCTGAGTGCACTACCGCATGATGCTGTCATCTTCAGCCACTTCATTGCCATCAACGTGGTCATTGGCGAAGCGTTGTCCGATGATCGCCTTGTAGTGAAGAGCCTCGATAACTGTTCCGTCACATCAGTGCTCATTCATGAGGGAACATTCACTATTGAAGAGATGGGCCGCGAAGCCGACACCCTCATTCGCTGAGGAAATCAGATAGATTTCAAGAGTGCTCGCATTGCTTTTGAAAGATCTTCATGCCAACTGGACGTGGGTCGTCATTATCGGTAACGGTCTTGCGGGCGTGTGGTCTTTAGGTGCGCATCGCATTGAAAGTTTGCGCACTCGTGCCTTGTGGTGGTTTATTGCCTTTGTAGAAGTCGCAGTATTTGTGCAGGTAGCCATGGGTGTTGGGTTGGTCAACCATTACAAACTGGAGTTCCCACAATTCCACGCATTTTATGGTTTTGTCGCCATCATTGCAATAGCCATTATTTACTCATATCGCAATCAACTCAAAGGCAAGTTGTATTTGTTGTACGGCGGAGGAAGCTTGTTCCTCATGGGTCTTGGTATCCGCGCCATGCTCGTTGGCTAAAAAAGAGGGTTCTCGAGTTAGGCGAGTGCTTTTTCGAGCGAGTCAAGGGCTGCTGTTAATTGCTGAGGCAACTTTGCACCAAAGGTTGCATAGTGCTCACGAATTTGTGGAACAGCTTCAAGCCAGCCCGCAGTGTCGAGCGACAACAACGTGCTCATGTCGGCAGCATCTACTTTCAAGCCAGAGGTATCGAGGTCGCTCACAACAGGCAAGTTGCCAATAGGAGTTTCCACTGCACCAGCGGTTCCGTCGAGGCGCTCGAACACCCACTTCAAAACGCGGCTGTTTTCGCCGTATCCCGGCCACAAGAAGCGGCCATCGGTGTCGCGGCGGAACCAGTTCACAAAGAAGATCTGTGGCAGGTTCTCTGGCTTAGCTTTGCTTCCCAGTTTCAACCAGTGGCCGAAGTAGTCGGCCATGTTGTAGCCACAGAAGGGGAGCATTGCCATGGGGTCAAATCGCAAGTTGCCAACGGCGCCAGCCTGAGCAGCAGTGGTCTCGGAAGCCATGATGGAGCCAAGGAATACGCCGTGCTCCCAGTTGAATGCCTGGGTAACAAGAGGAACCGTGGTGCGACGACGGCCACCAAAGAGAATTGCCGAGATGGGCACGCCCTTCGGATCCTCCCATTCAGCCGCAATTGATGGGCACTGTTCTGCTGGTGCGGTAAAGCGTGCATTGGGGTGCGCTGCTGGAGTTTCTGTTTCTGGAGTCCAGGCATTGCCCCTCCAGTCGATGGCGCGCGCAGGAGCGGTATCGCTCATGCCTTCCCACCACACGTCGCCGTCTGGGGTGAGTGCTGTGTTGGTGAAGAGCGAGTTGCCCCACAATGTTTCCATTGCATTGGCATTGGTGTCGTAGCCGGTTCCCGGTGCAACACCAAAGAAGCCAGCTTCTGGGTTGATGGCGTACAGGCGACCATCTTCACCAAATTTCATCCAGCAAATATCGTCACCAATAGTTTCTGCCTTCCAACCTGGAATGGTAGGAACAAGCATGGCGAGGTTGGTCTTGCCACAAGCCGATGGGAATGCGGCCGCAATATATTTAGCAATACCCTGCGGGTTGGTGAGTTTCAAAATGAGCATGTGCTCGGCAAGCCAACCATCGTCACGCGCCATAACAGACGCAATGCGCAATGCGAAGCACTTCTTGCCGAGCAATGCGTTGCCGCCGTAGCCCGAACCAAAGCTCCAAATTTCACGTGTCTCAGGGAAGTGAACGATGTACTTGTTGTCGGGGTTGCATGGCCATGAAGAATCGGCCTGACCTGACGCGAGTGGCGCACCAACAGAGTGAACGCAAGGAACCCATTGGCTGTTGCCGAGTACGTCGAGTGCGCCTTGCCCCATACGGGTCATAATGCGCATGCTCACTGCAACATACGCAGAGTCGGTGAGCTGAACACCAATATGTGCGATGGGTGAACCAAGTGGGCCCATTGAGACGGGCACCACGTACATCGTGCGACCCTTCATGGCGCCGGCGTAGAGTGACTTCATTTCGCCACGCATTACTTCTGGCTGACGCCAGTTGTTGTTAGGGCCAGCGTCAGATTCATTAGCTGAACAAATAAAGGTGCGATCTTCGACACGTGCAACGTCGCCCGGGTCGGAGTGCGCGTAATAACTGTTGGGGCGCTTTGCCTCATCGAGCTTGGTGAAGGTTCCCGCATCAACTAGTGACTGGCACAGTTGGTTGTACTCGTCGGCGGTTCCGTCGCACCAGTGAATGTTTTGAGGTTGCAAAATTGCGGCCCACTCATCTATCCATGATTTTAACTTTGTGTTAGTTGTGGTGGCGCTCATAGTGGGCACTCCTGTGTGAAGCCAATGTCGGCGCGCCGGCATCGAGTGAATTGGGGGATGACATATTCTTACGTACAAGTGACGTCAAAGAGAAATGTTACGACCCAGGAGTTGCCATGTCAGATTCAGAGCCAAGGCTGAGACGTGTGGCACGCCCGTTTTCATCGAGTGTGAAAACCACTCGTTGACCTTGACGCAACATCCGAAAGAGGGAACCCTCGAGCGCATTAGGCGCAAGGATGTAGTCGGCGAGGTCGGTATCGCACATGATGACTCCGTCGCCGGAGCCTGGGTCGTACGCTTTGACGATCCCTTGCATTGGTCTATTGACCGGCCTTAACGACCTTGCCCGACTTGATGCAGCCGGTGCAAACGTTGATGCGACGGGTGGTGCCTGAAATAACGGCACGGATGCGCTGAATGTTCGGGTTCCAACGACGCTTGGTACGCACGTGAGAGTGCGACACTGACATGCCCCACGATGGACCTTTTCCGCAAACTTCACACCTTGACGACATACGGCATGACTCTAACAGCAAGATTTCCTAGACCCCAACTAGGAAATTGCGCTAAATAGGTACACCGTGCCCGAAATCGTTACTCTTAGCCACGTGCCCACACTCGATCGGCTGTCAGCCGACCATCTCCGCCAGACTGTCGTGACCTTCCGCGACACGATGAAGGCACATGCCGCGGGCATCAACCGACTCAATGTGTACCCCGTTCCCGATGGCGATACCGGTACCAATATGTCACGCACGCTCGACGCGGTGGTCGCCGAACTCGATGGGGCGCCTGACACCTTCGCAGATACGTGCCAGGCAATTAGCTATGGCTCGCTCATGGGAGCGCGTGGAAATAGTGGCGTTATTTTGTCGCAAATTTTGCGCGGCATTGCCGGAACCTTCTCTACGGTGACAGAAGTGAGCGGCGCAAAACTTGCTGAGGCGTTGAAAGCGGCCTCGGTTGCCGCATATGACGCAGTGTTGAAACCCATTGAAGGAACCATTCTTACTGTGGTGCGTGAGTCTGCCGATGCCGCAGTAATTGCAGCCGACGGTGGCGGTTCGTTACGCGCCGTGTTGTACAGCGCTCGCGTCGCTGGTCGTGCTGCGTTAGCAAACACGCCAGAACAGTTACCCGTCCTCAAGCAGGCCGGGGTTGTCGACGCCGGTGGCGCTGGTTTCTTGTTGCTACTCGACTCTGCGATGCATGTCATCGACGGAGAAGCACTGCCAGAGCCGAGCGAAGAAGCCGGCCCCGATTTAGATGCCATTACCCACGAAGTAAAAAGTGGCGAAGTAGATGTGAGTGAATTGCGCTACGAGGTGATGTTCCTGCTTGACCTCGACGATGCATTTGCTAAAGATTTCAAAAATGCATGGGGTGAAATTGGCGACTCCATTGTGGTGGTGGGTGGCGACGGTTTGTACAACTGCCACGTGCATACCAACGACATTGGTGCAGCTATTGAGGCACCCCTATCACTAGGCGGACGGCCACGCGCTATTCGTGTTACCGACCTCTTTGAAGAAGTTGCAGAAGAGCATGCAAAACGTGATGAGCATGTGCGGGGCACTGGTGTTCATGCAATTGCACGTTCCTCTTCCTCTTTGCCGCCAGTTACATGTGCGGTAGTGGCGGTTGCCAGTGGAGACGGAATCGCCGAGCTCTTTGGGCAACTTGGTGTTCACGGCGTCATTTCGGGTGGTCAAACACTCAACCCATCAACAGCAGAGTTGCTTGACGCTGTTGAACATATGAATGCACAACAAGTTGTTCTCTTGCCAAATAATAAAAACATCATTCCCGTGGCGCTGCAAGTTGCTGAACTCGCCACCAAAGACATCCGCGTTGTTCCCACCTGCTCAATGCCCGAAGCCCTTGCTTGCCTTGTTGTGTATGACCCCGAATCTTCTGCCGAGCACAACGCCCGAGAAATGACTGCAGCAGCCAACAGCGTGGCTACAGGTGAAATTACACAAGCAGTGCGCGATACCG
>CAMBPP010000028.1 GCA_945869715.1 Bifidobacterium breve | reverse complement strand
ATGCCGAATGATTCACTCATTGCGATGCCTTGCTTTCGTCTATAAAAACACCCCGCGCTAGGAGGACGCCAACAACTGCACCAATGCACTGTGCCACAACATACATCGGCACCGAACTCGGACGAATACCAGCAAAAGTGTTTGACAAAGAACGACCCACGCTCACTGCCGGATTAGCAAAACTGGTTGAAGACGTACACCAATACGCAGCGGTGATCCATGCAGGAACTAAGTACGGAATTGCCGCGGTTCTGTTTGTGCGAATGCAACCTTGAATGAGCAGAATTAACACTGCAGTAGCTACTACCTCACCTACATACTGCGGAACGCCCGAGCGCACCTTGGTGGAAAGGTTCACTACATCGAGTGAAAACATAATGTTGGCAATCATTGCTCCAGCACAAGCTCCTGCTACTTGCGCAACAACATATTGAACGGCATCGCCAGCGTTGATGCGCTTGTCGAAATATTCAGTAGCGGTCACTACTGGGTTGAACTGCGCGCCAGAGATTGGACTGAAGAGATAAATGAACAAAAGCAGGCCGCCCGTTGTTGCAATGGTGTTGGCCAGCAATTGGACACCTACGTCTTGCGATAGTCGTTCCGCCATAATTCCGGATCCAACAACAACAAGAACAATTCCGCAGGTTCCCAAAAACTCGGCCAGCAAACGGCGGTGCAACATTTTCACTTCACGCCTCCGTTGGGCAGCAAACGTCTCCAGGTACACAAGCACCACCAGAAACGCCTATGAAATCAATCGGCTGGAGCGCTTGGCGTGGCGCCGCCATTGAACCTGCGCCCGCATTTTCGTCGAGCACCGTGTATATCTCCCACGACAAGTTGGGTCCGTGAATCCAGACCTTGTCTTGCAGGGCATAGCAACACGTTTCTTTTTCTTGCAATGTGGTGGCAATTCCTGCGGTCTCAGCCAATTCGGCCGCCTGCACCACTTCAGCAGTTGTTTCTACTTCAACTCCAACATGGTTCATTGTTCCGGGTTCACCCTTGCCAGCAATGAGAACAAGCTTGAGCGGTGGGTTGTCGACGATGAAATTTGCATAGTCAGAGCGCACCTTGTGCGGCTCTACTTGAAACATTGCGGAATAGAAGGCGATTGAGGCATCGAGATCATCGACGTTGAGGGCAAGTTGAACTCTTGACATACAGGCTCCTGAGCTGTTGAAAGCAGTTTGTATTTGTTATATTGACAGTTATCAATATAACACACACTTCCCGTCGCGCAGCCATCGCTGCATGTTGTTCACCTCAAAGCACATCAACGTTCACCGACGCCGACGCCGCCACGCTGGCCAAGGTCTTTGCTGCGTTAAGTGACCCCATTCGACTCAAGCTTTTTACTCTCATTGCTCGCGACCCCAGCCAAGAAGTGTGCGCATGTTCTTTTGTCGATGAACTGCAAAGATCTCAGCCCACTATTAGCCACCATCTCAAGATTCTGCGAGAAGCTGCGCTCATCACCGGAACCAAACGCGGAACCTGGGTGTGGTATTCCGTTAATGCAGAAGCGTTATCTGAAGTACGCGAATTCTTGTCGTAGCGCTAAGCGTTGTTGCTTTGAGCGACAAAGCCAGGGTCACTCGGCCAATTTGGCTGAAAGAGATGCCACTGTTCCGGTGCAGCCCAAATAAGTGTTTCTAATTCTTTTGCAAGAGCTTGCGTTCCTATACGAACGTCTTCGCGCAACTTTCCCGATCGTTCAAAATGCATTGCTGGGTGAATGACTGCATGATGCCCGTTGTACGCCTCTGTGAAATACACCGCAACAGGAAAAACTGGAGCATTGGTGCGCAACGACAAAGTAACTGGGCCTGCGGGAAGAGTTGTACTTTCACCAAAGAAATCGACCGACACTCCTCCACCTTGAAGATCTCTATCGCACAACAAGCACACCACTTCGTTGTTGCGCAATGCCTTCAAAACTTCGCCCGCAACGTTTGGCCCGAGTGGTACAACATTCATTCCCAATTTGGTTCTTAAGCTCACAAACCATTCAAAAAGTTCTGGAGGTTGCAAGGCTTCCACGACAACCGTTGTCTTTACTCCCTGATCACATAGCCAACGACCGGCCCACTCCCAACCCCCAAGGTGTGGCAACGCAAGAATGGCCCCGTTTCCGTCCTTTAAAGAATCGGTAATGGCGTCAAAGCCGTCGAGGGTGAAGGTCGCGTCGACAACATCGGCAGACAGAGATGGAAGGCGAAAACTCTCTACGTAATAACGTGAGTAACTGTCGAAGGCTCCTTGCGTTGCCTTGCGTACCTGCTCTTCGGAGTAGTCGGGTCGCACACGGCGTATGTGTCGTTCAATAATGGCTCGACGCGACTGCAGCGACACCGCGGCCAAATGACCCACTAGTTTGGCTACGCCATATGCCATTGGCCCAGGAGATACCTTCGCCAACAAAGATGCAAGACGATACGAACCAACGGTGAATGCATCGGTGACAGTTTCACGCGTTGTGGCCAAGGTGCCCTCTAGCGCGAAGTGGAACGGCGGTTGGAATGGCGACGTTCTTGGCGTACCGCATTCTTTGTTTCACGGCGTGCTAAACGCTCTTCAATCTTTACCTCTGTTGCCGGCGCTACTGCCGCTTGCTTCCACACCTTGACGAAGCGTTGCACAGCAGTAATTGCCGTGAGTACCAACATGATCCATAAAATGGGCACAAGTAAATTGTCGAACAACAGACCAAGACACAACAAGATAATTCGTTCGGCGCGCTCCATGAGCCCGCCTTTGGCCTGCAAACCTAACGATTCTGCTTTCGCACGTTCATAACTAATAGTTGCCGACACTGCCATGACTGCAAAAGGCAACACCGACATGTGCGCACTGTCATTTGATGCCAGATACCATGCAACACCACCGAGCAGCAATGCATCGGTGACACGATCGATGACCGAGTCGAAAAATGCTCCACGCTGACTAGCGGTGTTTCCGGCTTTAGCCACTGCCCCATCGAGGAGGTCGGGCAACGCAGCCAAGATCACAAGCAACAAGCCAAGACGTAAAGCACCCGCACCTACAGATATTCCTGCAGCAACCGCGAGGAGCAATCCGGCAACCGTGAGCAGATCGGGAGTAACACCCATCTTGCGCAAAGACTCGCCCATTGGCTTCACTGCACGTTCTACCTGCTCACGAAAATGACCGTCGAACATAACGAAAGACTACTTTATGCTTTCCGGAAAATCGGGATTCGCCTCTGTCAGTTTCTCCACCACAGAGCCATTAATTGCATCGACGAGCACTAGCCCACGTCGCATTGGAGGGTCTTCTGCGCTGTAACAAAACACGCGCCACGTGGGTCGGCTACGAAACCCGCGCCACACTTGCTGCGCTGATGCATGGCCAACTGGGAAGCCAATGGCACGTGTTGCTAATACAAGTGCATGCTTTTCATCAACAGTCATGCGCCAACCCGACGAAATACTGAAGAGTCCGAACGCCCCGAGCAGAATTGCCGCGCCTAGCCAACCCTTGCCAACGAGCGCACTATCAGACGGTCCAAAGGCGCGAAAAGCAAGGCACGCTATAGCAACACCAACATAGAGATAACCAGGGGTGCGACGACGACTATTGTCGGGAAACTCATAAGGTCCCGAGAAGGCTGCAACATTGAGGTCATCGGGCAGTTGGTCGCGTATTTCGTCGTGGCTCACGCGCCCACGTTACCGAACTTTAGCCAAGCAGCACGGATGCGCTGTGCAGAATCTCCTATTGCTTCAGGCAATGTACGCGTATTTGCCACAGCTGTCATGAAATTTGCATCGCCAATCCATCGTGGGACGACATGGACGTGAAGATGTTGAGAAACACTTCCTCCGGCAGGCGGTCCAAGATTAATTCCAACATTGAGTCCCTGCGGCTGGTAAACCGACTTCAGTACCTGTACTGCAGTTGTCACTGTTGCCCAGAGCTCTTGTGCTTCTTCTCCGGAAAGATCTTCAAGGTCAGCAACTTCGCGGTACGGCAAAATTAATAAATGTCCAGATGCATATGGGAATGCATTCATAATGGCAAAACATTGCATTCCTCTGTGCACGATGTGTGAGTCATCATCACTCAAACCACTATTCAGAATTTGAGTAAATACTGAACCCGATACAGGAGCAGGAGGGCTTCCAGCGTTTTCGCTCCATTGTTGAACGTAAGCAGACCGCCAACCATTCCACAAGTGTTCCAACATCGCTACAGCTTCAGGACTTCGCTGCTGAATCTTCAGCAATTTCAGCAAGCACACGAGCAAGAAAATCGTGCGCAAGAACATCTCGTTCGACTTCTCCACCACGTGGGTTCACTCCAACCGAATGATGCGCAACATCGTCGTCGCCTACCACCAAAACATAGGGCAACTTCTCGAGCTTTGCGTTTCGAATGCGTTTACCTAGCTGATCGTCAGCATGAACCACATCAACACGAAGACCCGCATTGGCAAACTGGCTGCGAAGCTCTGCTGCGTACTCTTCGTGAGTTGAGGCAACTGGCAATATACGTACCTGAACGGGCGCAAGCCACGTAGGCAACGCGCCTGCATAATGCTCTAACAACACTCCAAAGAAACGTTCTACGGAACCAAAGAGTGCACGATGCAACATGATGGGTTGATGACGACCGCTGTCGGCACCTACATATTCCAAATTGAATCGCTCTGGAAGATTGAAGTCGCACTGAATGGTTGATAGTTGCCACTTACGACCAATGGCGTCGCGCACATCAATATCGATTTTGGGACCATAGAAAGCAGCATCGCCTTCCTTGATTTTGTACACCACTCCATGCCTGTCGAGTCCTTCACGCAAAGCAGCAGTTGCTTTTTCCCAGATGTCGTCGGAACCTACCGACTTATTGAGGTCACGTGTAGACAAATTGAATTCAAAGTCTTCAAATCCGAAACGTCGCAATACCGACATAACGAAATCGAGCAGTGAAGTAATTTCATCGGCCATTTGGTCTTCAGTGCAAAATATATGACTGTCGTCTTGCGTGAATCCACGAATACGCAACAAGCCATGCAAAGTTCCGGCGCGTTCGTAGCGATAGACAGTTCCGAGTTCAAAAAGTCGCAGCGGCAACTCGCGATAGCTACGTTGCCTTCCCCGATAAATGAGGCAATGCATGGGGCAGTTCATTGGCTTGGGGTAATACGTACCGTTATCCATTTCCATGGGTGGGTACATGCCATCTTTATAAAAATCGAGGTGGCCTGAAGTTTGGAACAAATTGGCATTCGCAAGATGAGGAGTGAACACAAACTGATACCCACCCGACTGATGCCGGTCGCGACTGTAATCTTCCATCAATTTGCGCACGATGGCACCCTTTGGATGCCACACCGCCAAACCTCCACCAAGTTCTTGTGGAAACGACAGCAGATCTTGTTCAACAGCAAGACGACGATGATCTCGCTTTTCCGCTTCAATCAGACGATTGAGGTGTTCTTCTAATGCAGATTTCGATTCCCAAGCCGTGCCATAAATGCGTTGCAGCATGGGTCCTTTATCGGAGCTGCGCCAATACGCACCGGCAACTTTCATGAGCGCGAAGTGTCCAAGTTTTCCTGTTGTTGGCACATGAGGTCCACGGCAGAGATCGACGAACTCAGGGCTATTGCGATACACACTGATGGCATCGCTGCTGCCGACCTCGTCGGCGTCTACGCCATCGGCTGAGCCCGAAGTAACGCGTTCAATAATTTCGCATTTGTACGGTTGATCGGAAAAAATATTCAACGCATCGCGTGCCGACACTTCCGACCGAGTGAAGGGCTGATTTGCGGAAACAATTTCTTTCATCCGCGCGGTAATGGCAACAAGGTCTGTCTCGCTAAATGTGCGACCTTCGGGAAGGTCAAAGTCGTAATAGAAACCATCTTCAATTGCCGGGCCAACAGAGAATTTTGCTCCAGGAAATAGCTGAGTTACCGCTTGGGCCAAAACGTGGGCAGTGGAGTGGCGCAAAACGTGTCGCCCTGCATCGGAATCGGCCGTCACAATGGACACCACATCACCGTTGGCTAAGGCCACGTTGAGGTCGACTTCAGACCCATTGACCACGCCAGTAAGAGCTGCTTTTGCCAAACGAGAGCCAATACTGGCTGCAAGATCGGCCACTGTGGACCCAACTGGCAATTCGCGAGCAGAACCATCGGGCAGGGAAATAGACAATACAGACATCACACAGAGTCTAGAGCGTCGGTCGTAAGGGAAGGTCTAATTTGTCTTGCGATTTATAACTGAACACCAAGAAGTTCAGCCACTGTAACCACATTGACCCGTGCTCGTGCTGCAGAGTCGATGAGTTGTAGCGCGAGAGGTGAATTGAGATCGTCGTCTAGTGCTGCTCTCACCTCGGCAAGAACTGCTATTGACTCTGGTGATTTTGCTGTTTCTGCATCGTGTGAAACGCTCTGCCACAACTGCAGTCGTGCAAGTGCGTCGGGCATGATGCTCGTGTTCCATTCCCACTCAATGCGATAGTGATGAGCAATAAGACCGAGTCGTATTACTCGCGGGTCCCACTCCTTGCGCAAAGCATCGACAAACACTAAATTGCCGCGGCTCTTAGACATCTTGTTCCCGTCCATCGACACCATTGCAACGTGCATCCAGTGACGCACGAACGGTGCGCCTGTTGCAGCTTCCGATTGCGCACGTTCGCACTCGTGATGTGGGAAAATAAGATCACTTCCCCCGCCATGTAGGTCGATGGTTGTACCTAGTTCGCGCAAAGCAAGAGCACTACATTCAATATGCCAGCCGGGTCGACCAGCACCCCACATTGTTTCCCATGCTGGCTCATCGGGCGCGCTTGTTTGCCACAAGACAAAGTCGAGCGGATGGCGTTTATTGGGATCTGCAATATTGCCACCCCGCTCATTGGCAAGTTCCACCATGAACTCTTCGCTGTAGTTCGAGACCGTACCAAAACTGGGGAACTTGCTGACATCGAAATACACATTTCCGCCTGCCTGGTAGGCAAAGCCGCGATCGAGCACCATGCCAATGAAGCCACGAATATCGGGAATTGCAGATGATGCTCGCGGGGTGCTGCTCATTGGCAGCATGTTGAGAGCTTCCATGTCGGCATTGAAACGTGCTTCTTCACCTGCGGCAAGATCGAGATAATGGACGCCGAGTTCTTTAGCTTTTGCGAAAAGTGGGTCGTCTACATCGGTGACATTGCGTACACACTTCACTGTATGCCCTAAGTCGATGAGGCGCCGCTGCAAAATGTCGTATGCCATGAAGGTGGCTGCGTGACCAAGATGTGTTGCATCGTAGGGCGTAATGCCGCAGGTGTACATCAGCACTTGCGGCTGAGGTTCAAATGGCACCACTGCATTGCGTGCGGTATCGAATAAGCGCATCACGCCCGAGGATCTCCTTTGATCCCATTGAGCTTAAGTGCGGCTCTGGTTTTGTATCGAATATTAAGTTGCAACAATACTGCGGTGAAAGCCTCAATGGCAGTGGCATTAGACAGTTCGCCTGAGTCGAGCGGACGACAGCCTGGAATGCGACGCACTATTTCACTCACCGTTTCAATAGCAGCTTTGTTGTCAGAGCAAATCAGCACATCGCTGTCGATGGAGTCACCAAGGTGTCCTAATTCCTTTGCTGGCAAATGGTGAAAAGCGGCGACAACGTAGGAGTCGGGGGCGGCTACTTGCACATGTGCTGCCACGCTTCCTCGCGGTGGTACCAAAGGTTGGAATTCATGCCCCACGCGCACGAGTGCGTTGGCCATGCTGATGAGTACTTTGCCGCGCAGCGCTACCGAGTGCTCACGAACAGTTGTTGCCGCAGAGTCCCACGGGGTGGCAACCACCACAATGTCGCATGTAGAGGCTTCTTCATTGGATCCTCCACGCAATGGCAAGTTCAGTGCTGTCCATGCGTCACGAATTTCCTTCGCCTTTTCTTCGGCCCTCTCGCTGGAACGTGAACCAATGACCACGTTGTACCCAATGGAGGAAAGTCGGGCGGCAAGTGCCGTACCTGCTGGCCCCGTACCGCCTAGCACCCCGACACTCGTTAGCTCTAGAGACATTCGTTCAGCCTTGCACACGAAGCACACAGATGAGAACTTTGAGATCCACCTCTTCGAGAACGGGTGAACTACGGTCTAGGGAATGGGAATTCTCACAGGAAAACGAATTGTTGTCACCGGTGTGCTCACCGATGCGTCGCTGGCTTTTGGTGTAGCGAAACTTGCCCAAGAAGAAGGGGCGGAGGTGGTACTTACCGGTGCAGGTCGTGGTCTCTCGCTCACGCAACGCACCGCTCGCAAACTTCCTCACGAGGCCCCCGTTTTTGAATTTGATGTCACTGACCCGGCTCACATTGACTCTGTTCGCGCGTCGGTAAAAGCCCACTGGGGTGCAGTAGATGGCGTTCTTCATTCCATTGGTTTTGCACCAGCAAATTGCCTTGGTGAAGACATCATGGAAGCACAGTGGAGCGATGTATCGGTTGCCATTCAAGTATCTGCGTATTCGTTAAAGACCTTGGCCGATGCATTTGTGCCGCTCATGACTTCTGGCGGATCATTCGTAGGGCTCGACTTCGACAACACCGTTGCGTGGCCGGCATATAACTGGATGGGCGTTGCAAAGTCGGCACTCGAGTCAACCAGTCGCTACTTAGCGCGCGGTCTTGGGCCACAAAACATTCGTTTTAATTTAATTGCAGCCGGCCCCGTGAAGACAATGGCAGCAAAGTCCATCCCCGGGTTCAAAAAGTTTGAAGATGTATGGGACGACCGCTCACCACTTGGTTGGGACGTCACCGACAGCCTTCCCGTTGCTAAATCGTGTGTTGCGCTCTTGTCTGACTACTTCCCCGCCACAACAGGTGAAATTATCCATGTTGATGGCGGCTATCACGCCACCGGCGCATAGCGATGACAAACAGGCTCGCCAACGAAGTTTCGCCTTACCTTCGACAACACGAGAACAACCCAGTCCATTGGTTTGCTTGGGGCGACGACGCCTTTGCAGAAGCGCGAAAGCGCAATGTTCCCATCTTGCTATCGGTTGGATACTCAGCGTGTCACTGGTGCCATGTCATGGCCCATGAGTGTTTTGAAGACAACGATGTTGCAACACAGATGAACACCCTGTTCGTCAATATTAAAGTTGATCGCGAAGAACGCCCCGATGTAGATGCGGTGTACATGGAAGCCGTTCAAGCAATGACCGGGCGTGGCGGTTGGCCAATGACCGTGTTCATGACGCCCGATGCGAAACCATTCTTTGGTGGCACTTATTTCCCAAAGCCATCTTTCCTGCAATTGATGACTGCCGTTACCGACGTTTGGGAGAATAGACGAGAAGATATTGACACCAATGTTGATGCGCTCATGCAGGCGCTTCAGCGCAGTGAGTTTGCCGAGCCAGCTAATGCAGTTGCCAGCTTGAGTACCGTCGCTAGTGCAGTTACTCACCTTGTTGGTGGGTTCGATAGCGAATGGGGCGGGTTTGGCGCCGCGCCAAAATTCCCTTCCACCATGAATGTTGATCTGTTGCTTCGGAGCAATGCCACACATCCCAACGCTGCCGCTCTACACGTGTCGACAACATCACTCGATGCCATGGCATCGGGCGGAATCTACGACCACCTGGGTGGCGGTTTTGCTCGCTACTCCGTTGACCGCGAGTGGCTTGTACCACACTTTGAAAAAATGCTTTACGACCAGGCGCTTCTTGTGCGCGTGTATCTACATGCCCACCAAGTAACGCATTTTCCCCGGTACAAACAAGTGGTTGAAGAAACCATCAACTACGTGTTGCGCGACCTCACACACCCAGACGGTGGTTTCTTCTCTGCGGAAGATGCCGACTCAGCCGATGAGTCTGGCCACCATCACGAGGGCTGGTTCTACACCTGGACGCCGCACGAAGTGCACGAACTCTTCGATGCTGAACTCTCTGCTGAGATTTTTGAATGGTATGGCATGACAAATGCGGGAAATTTCGAAGGTAGAAATATTCTCACTCGTCACTTTGAGCGGGGCTCTCTTTTGCGCAATGAACACATTGAGGCCGCCCGGCAAGTGATGTTCACTAAGCGACTAGAACGAGCACGTCCGCTTCTTGACGACAAAGTACTGACCGAGTGGAACGGCTACATGCTTTCTTCACTTGCCGAAGCCGCTGCTGCCTTCAGCAACCCAGTTTGGCTGGCTGCCGCTATTGCCAATGCTGAATTTCTCATTCGTGAACTACGTAGTGAAGATGGCACATGGAAACGTAGTTGGCACGAAACAGGAACTCCTCGCGCGCGCCATCACTCCCTTGCTGCCGATCTTGCCGCACTCATTGATGCCTTTACCCGCCTTGCCGAAGCTACAGGTAACAGCAAGTGGACTCAACATGCATGCGCTGTAGCCGATCAACTTCTCGATGAGTTTTGGGATCCGCAACGTGGTGGTCTTTTCACCACAGGCAACAATGGTGAGCAACTCATTGCCCGTCAAAAAGACTTGCTCGACAACGCCACCCCATCGGCAAACTCAACAGCCGCAGTTGCGCTTTATCGCCTATCTGCAATGACCGGCGAAGGTCGTTATGAACAACATGCGCATCGCATTATGCAACTTCTCGATCAAATAATGCACAAGGCACCAAGCGCTGCAGGAAATGCATTGAGTGCCTTACACATGAAGAACAGCGGTATCACCGAAATTGTGATTCCTGGCAACAGCTCAATCTTTCTTGATGTCGTTCGTGAGTCGTGGCGGCCCAATGCTGTTGTGTTGTGGGGTAACCCCGACACTTCACCGCTCTGGCAAGGGCGTAACGAAGGTATGGCCTACGTGTGTGAACGCAATGTATGCATGACGCCTGCGCACACCGCTGAAACGTTACGCACCCAGTTGGCTTAATGCCATCGCCCAAAGTGGGCTAATTCTTCGACCCCACGCCGTTTGCGAGAAGCACTGCGCCCTTCGCGTTCTTGTTCCTCTCGGGGCCAGCCCAATGCAATAGCTCCGATGAGTTGTTGCGTGTCTGGCACACCAAAATGTGAGCGAATTTTTTCTTCGCCATTGAATACGGCAAAAAACAGTGAGCCAAGACCCATGTCATGCGCACCTAATAAAAGCGTCATGACCGCAAATGAAGCATCGATGGTCCAATACGGAGTTGGCCATGCTTCGATGGAAGCACCGAGACCTGTATGCGCTTTGTCAGGCTCTGCGTAGCGATCTGCATAGGCCTGCGCATTTGCAAAAGGCAACATAATGACTGGCGCATCAAGTAAATGTGGCCATGAAAAGTTTTCGCGCTTTTCCAGTGGCAATGACAGATCCCAAAATGTTTTTACGTCTTCGCTCTCCAACACAAGAACAGACCAGCCTTGTGTTTTTCCTGCACTTGGCGCGCGCCCAGCAAGATCGAGCAACTCACTTATTGTGCTGCGAGGTACATCTGTGCGAGCGAAAGAACGGGTCATGTGTCGCGTACGGACAACGCGCACAAACTCCACGAGGGCTACTGCAATTTGCCAAGTTTGACGAGGCTCTCGGTCATGGTCCAACCATGAACGATGAGTGTTCCGCCTTTATTGGCAGGAACTTTGTCAAACATTGCCGCAATGTCGGCATTGATTTTTTCAGGCTTCGTTGACTCATGATCGAGAAAGCCAGATTGCCCACCAGACTTTACGATGAATGACTGCTCGTCATAAGCGCGCTCGACGCCAAAACGCTTTGACAAACGTCGGCCCCATGCTCGCTCTTCGCCCACGGCGCGGTGCCCAGGACGAGGAATCATTTCGGTCAGAGCCTTGAATGCTTCGAGACCGTGTGCGCTCGTGAAGCGCGACCCCACCACAACGTCTTCGTCGGGGAAAGCCATGAGCGCCCTGTGGTAGGCCTCGGTCATGAGACCCTTCAGTATTGAATCGCGCTTCGGAGTGCGCTTAATGCTCATGAGCCCCAGAAGTACACAAGGGGTACCCCCAATGCGCTCAAGCGTTGAAAAGCTGTATCCATGCAACTTGCCATCGAGCCGGGCAGTGGTATTGAGTACCCAGTCTGTTTGAGCTTTCGACAATAATTCCATGTCAAAAGCGCCCCCCATGGAGGCCATTTCCTCGAGATCGGTCTCGGTCATTGCCGATGAGTCTCTAGTGTCGACCTCTAGTGCCATAGCGCCAGATGCTCCTTAATGAACCTGCACATTCGCCCTCTATTCTGCCAGCGGAATTGCCGTGCGCCTACGCAATGGGCAAATCAGTTGAAAAACTTCCCCAAAAAGGGCAAAAACCACCCGTTGGGCCTAAGCGACCACAACCCCGTCGCCAAATGCAACAACGAGCTCGCCCATCGCCTTGTCGATATTGACATTGAAGCCGGCGCCAAGTTGCACGGTGACATCGCTACCCATGTCGACAAAGACGGGAACTTCACCCGGGAATTCCACCAAAATACCCTTCAACCGCGCAATGGCTGCTTCGTTAATAGCTGCCGCGGGCAATTTGAGGGTGACCGCCCGTGCGGCTTGCCCCAGGTGTTCAAGTACTTCCACTTTGGTGACCATGATTCCAACGCGGGCATCGTCACGGCGGTCAATTCGCCCACGAATGGCCACAATGGCATCGTCGTTAAGCAGATGAGCAAAGTCGGTAAGGGTTTTCGGAAACACTGTGGCTTCAATGCTTGAGTCGAGATCTTCCAAAACAAAGACGGCCATTTGGTCGCCTTTTTTGGTGTGCTTCTTGGCCAAGCCAGTAATAACGCCACCAGTCATAACAAATGCACCATCTTCGCGATCCCGTGCCTCGCCGATGCCACAATCAATTCTGCGACGCAGTGCATGCTCGATGCCCATGAGTGGGTGGTCTGAGACGTAGAGACCCAACATGTCTTTTTCATTGCGCAACTGATCGGTTTTGTCGAACTCTAAAGCAGGAATTTCTACGCGATCGGTGAAGCCATTGTCGCTTGCCATTTCATCGCCAAACAAGCTCATGATGCCGCGGTCACGTTCACGACGACGAGT
This sequence comes from Bifidobacterium breve, assembly GCA_945869715.1. Lineage (GTDB taxonomy): Bacteria > Actinomycetota > Acidimicrobiia > Acidimicrobiales > Ilumatobacteraceae > F1-20-MAGs119. Next base: position 614 of record CAMBPP010000028.1, on the reverse strand, counting down.
GATACTGCTGTCGAGAATGCGCTCGAAAGACATAAGTAACCCACGGCGTGGATGACCCAAGGTGTCGAAGGCACCTGCTTTGATGAGCGACTCAACCGTGCGCTTGTTGAGCACAGCTTCGGGAGCGCGCTCTGCGAATTCATGGAATGTTGCAAACGGACCATTGGAGTCGCGCTCTGTCAACATTTGTTCTACTAGGCCCTCGCCTACGTTGCGAATAGCAGACAATCCGAAGCTGACCGCTTTCTCGCCCTGAGGCATGAGAGAAATAAACTCGGAACGCGACAAGTTGATGTCGGGCGTGCGTACTGCAATGCCACTTGCTCGCGCATCGGAGAGATAGATAGCGCCCTTATCGAAGTTGCCCTTCACGCTGCTGAGCAAACATGCTGCGTACTCCACTGGGTAATGCGCTTTGAGGTATGCAGTTTGATATGCAACGAGCGCATAGCCATATGCGTGACTTTTGTTGAATGCGTAGTCGGCAAATTTTTCAATGACGTCAAAGAGTTGTTTGCCAAGAACTTTTCCGTATCCGCTATTTTCGCAACCAAGCTCGAAACCATCGCGTTCTTTTGCCATGAGCTCTGGCAGTTTCTTTCCACAGGCCTTAC